>DATGTB010000021.1:0-17505 GCA_035302065.1 Paenalcaligenes sp.
CGGGTGATTAATGTCGAGGACCTTTCTGACGGGGCGCCTCAGCCGCAGGCATGGGTTGATCATGTCGCCGCTGTGACCGGGAGTGCAGCCAGCAAAAGACAGAGCAACTTGAAAAACGTGGGTCCGAGCCTGCATTACCGATTAGTGGATCAGGATGGGCAGTCATTTGAATATGCGAACTATATGGCGCCTATCGTGTTGGATGGTTTTCCGGTGTTTTTGCTTGGCATGCGCCGCAACGAGGGTGAGTCTTTCCGCTATGTGCGTATCCCGGCTGATGGCAAAAACAGCATGGATGAGTTCATGCGTATGCGCGCAGCCCTCGGGGATAAGGCTCTGGTCAGTGAGGCGGCTGAATTATTTGCCCGCCACAACGCTGCTCCAGAGCAGGCAGGCACCATCCAGGAGGCTGCCTACAATGCCCTGCTGAGGTTCAATGACCAGGGTTTGGGCGGATTGCTGGATCATGTGCCTGATGAGGAAAGGGAGCGCATAGCATCCTTTGCCATCCCGATGCTGCAGTTGACCCTGGTGGAACTGCGTGATTTACTCAGGGAAAAGCACGGTGAGCCCGTGGTGGATTATAGCGGGGCACGTGCAGAAAAAGAACAGGAGTGGGTCCGCCTCAGTGTGTTGGCGATTGCCAATTTGGCCAGTTACCCAGCTCCGGCCGTATTTGCCATGAAAAGCTTTGATCATGTCCAGGCCAGCGTGTTTCAGGTATCACGCAGCCCTGGGATGTTTATTGTTTATTTGGGCTGTTTGTTTTTGATCATTGGTGTGTTTGTCATGATTTATGTACGTGACCGTCGGATTTGGGTGTGGATACGCCCAGATGGTCCGGGCAGCATCATGACGGCAGCCATGACTTCACAGCGACGCAATTTGGACTTCCAGCAGGAGTTCGAGCGTCTGGAAAAAGATTTTCAACGATTAGCGACCTAAAGGTGAGCAGATGAGCAATGTAGCCTCTTCTACAACTACGGTGGACTGGGATGCGCAGATGGTGCCCAGCGGAGACCGTCGCGGTGTACGGGGTCGCCCCGATTGGACCGATGTATTGTTTTTCGTAGTGCTGGCCATTGCGGCTGCCTACAGTCTTTTTGAGTATCACGACCGCATGGATGTCTATGAGCAGGGTATGCTTATTGGCATTGTGCCTTTGTTGACCTGGATGGGCTGGTTGTGGCGCCCGCTCAGATTATTGACCATTACCACCTGTCTGGTGGCGTTGTTGGCAGTGTGGCTTTATAGTCCGGATGGGCAGTTGAGTCACGGAGACATACAGCGCGCTGACCAGGTCTTTTTGCTGAAATATCTGATTTCTTCCCAATCCGCTATTTTGTGGATGTGCGCTTTGTTCTTACTGGCTACAGCAGCTTATTGGATTGGGTTGGCAAGCCCCACAGCTGCCTGGATTGGGACCGGGTTGACCTGGGCCGGGGTGTTTTTCGGCACTGTCGGTTTGTTGGTGCGTTGGCGTGAGGGGCATTTGCTCGGGCCTGATATCGGACACATCCCCGTCAGCAACCTTTATGAGGTTTTTGTCATGCTGGCGCTGATGACGGCGCTGTTTTATCTGTACTATGAGCGTCGCTATGCAACACGAGCCCTGGGCGGGTTTGTGATGTTAGTCATCAGTGCGGTAGTGGTGTTTTTACTGTGGTATTCCTTTAGCCGCGGTGCACACGAGATTCAGCCTTTGGTGCCTGCTTTGAAAAGCTGGTGGATGAAAATCCACGTACCGGCCAACTTTGTGGGGTATGGTACCTTTGCCCTGGCGGCCATGATTGGATTTGCCTATTTGGTCAAGGAAAACAGTCATACCCGCTCTTGGGCCAAGCTAACGCCGTTATTTATTTTAGGGGTTATCCTGTGCGCTGAGCCGTTTATTTTTGGCTCTCGGCAGGTCTCCACTACCTGGATGCTGTATTTTGGTATCAGTGCCATTATTGTGGGTTTGATATTGGCCTTTAGAGGGCCCATCGGGCGACATTTGCCTGATTTGGAAATCCTTGATGACATCATGTATCGGGCTATTGCTGTCGGGTTTGCCTTCTTTACCATTGCTACGGTGCTGGGGGCCTTATGGGCTGCGGATGCCTGGGGGTCTTATTGGCAGTGGGACCCCAAGGAAACCTGGGCGCTGATTGTCTGGCTTAATTACGCTGCCTGGTTGCACCTGCGCTTTATGAAAGGTCTGCGTGGCACCATTAGTGCGTACTGGGCGCTTGTAGGCCTGATAGTAACGAGCTTTGCCTTTTTGGGGGTAAATATGTTCCTGTCCGGTTTGCACTCTTATGGTGAGCTATAAGGGTTTTAGCCAGCGGCCCGCAATCATTTTAGGTAGCGGGCCGTTTCTGCATCGGCGATCAGGGGCAGTATTTCCTTGTTATCTATAATCAGGGCAGGACTAACAGCCTCCGAGATGGCAAAGCCTTGTACATAGTTGACCCCCATCTTCTTGAGCGCGATTAGTGTTTCTACATCTTCTACCCACTCGGCGACACTTTCCATTTCCAGATTCTGTGCTAACTCAACGATCGTGCGTATGATAGCCGTATTGCTGGGTGTTTTGAGCATGTCCCTGATTAGGCTGCCATCGATTTTCAGTGCGCTGGCCGGGAGTTCGCGCAAATAGGAAAACGAGGTATAACCTGCACCAAAATCATCCAGGGCTATTTTTACGCCCATCTGTTTAAGGCGCGCCATCAGATTTCGTGTATAACTCAAATCAGCGAGTGCGATGCTTTCGGTGATCTCTATGCAGATCCTGGGCAAAATACGCTGGTGTTCTTGTAAAATAGCATATAAGTCCGTAATAAAATCTGCTTGATTCAGCGATACCCCGCTGAGGTTCAAGTTCAGACAACGGATATGATCGAGCTCCTGGATGTGCTGCGAGAACCACTTCAGGGCAGTACGAAACACCCATTTATCGATGGTGGTAATGGCGCCATTTTGCTCGGCGGAGCTGATCAGGGGTTGGGTGGGCAGTAACTTGTCATCATCTGTGCGAAACCGCAGCAAAACCTCTGCATGATAGGTATCGGTGGGGTTGGCCAGATTGATGATGGGTTGCATGAGCAAGAACAGCCCACGGGTATTACCCTGATTAAGCTGCTCGAAAAAATGTATCTTGGCGGTTTGCAGCTCGATTTCAGGAGCATCTTTCTGGTAAATCACAGCAGGCTGATTGTGGTATGCGGCCTCCTCGCAGGCGCTTTTGGCGACATTGAGTGTATCCGGGAAATTCAAATTGGTATCGAGCTCTACCAAACCTGCATGCCAACGTACTGCCTGATGCCCGTGCAAATAGCGCACAATAAACTCATTTTGCAAATAAGATAAAAAAGCCTGTAGCCAGGTATTCAAATGTTCCACAGTAAAGCGGGTAAGGATAAGGCCGAATTCGTTAGCTGAGATTTTGGCTACATAAAATGGCGTTCGAGTGTGTCGGTCGAGGTATTGGTGTAGGGCCTCAACAATTGGGAAATGGTATCTTTCCTGGCTTTGAGTATGATCGAGCGGAGTGCGATGTTTGGGTTTGATGGTCAAGTAGGTGAAAAAACTGGGCTGCGTAGCTCCTGACTGCCGCTGGCTATCAGTGAGCCCCAGGAAAACCTCCTCTAGTCCTGCCAAGGTATAGGTGCGATGGGTGAGTTTTTTGTTTATCTTTGCGGCCATGGTCAGGGCACAGTAGGCATTGGCAGGTACCAGATAGAGCACGATGGCGTTTTTTTCAGCAAAGCCGAAAATACAAAATGAGGAGTCCACGCCTTCGGGCATTTCAATAGACAAGGATTGAATGTTTACGTGTGTAGGTTCATTATTATGGGTATTGGTGAACACCTCCTGCCAACTCACCGGGGCAAAGTACTGATTCCAGTGCTGGATGGGGTGGGGTAGGTGGTAGTTTTCTACCCACTGGGCAAAGAGGTTGTTGTAATAGATGATCTCTCCGTCTTGCTCCAAATGAAGCAGGCCAAAAGGTGAAAGTTTTCTGTAATGACCGAGCTCACGATGCTGCAGCAGGAAGTGCTCCTTTTGGAAAGCCAGATTTTCCACAATGCCCATGAATAACCCGATACTGAGCAAGAAAATCAGAATAAAGCTGCCAAAGGGCAGCAGCAATTCGGGCAGGATATGGAGCTGTAGCCCTATAAAGCAAAGCAGACCGCATACTGCTGTACTAATTAATACCGGGCCGGAATACACATAATGTGCCAGTGGTAGGTAGAGGTTGTGGACCCACTCGCGTGCAATGATACTGATATTCAGGCCGACTAGAAAGAATGCGATGGCATAGGGCAAAAACTGATGAAAGAGCTCGCCCGGGAGCAGGAGGGTGAGTAGCAGCCACAACGCAGATCCAAAATACAAGAGCAGCTGTACTGGTAACAGATAAGTAAAGGACAGTAGCCCGAGCATGAAAAGCGTCTGTATGAGCAAGAACAGATAACTGCCAATCAGTAATTGCTGTGCATAGGCCGGGGAAATGAATTCAAATAGCAGCTGCGGGCTCAGTACCTGCCACCGCAATAGATACGCACCCAAATAGCCTTGGCACAGTAGCAGTGCCGCAACGGGCAGAAAGCGTAATCTTTTACTGAAAATGGCTACGAGCAGGACACTCAGACTCAAGACATAGACTGCACCCTCTACCCAGGCCTGATAGGCTGGAACACTACTTGTCAACCATTGCAAGCGGCTACCCAGGCTAAAGATAAACAAGCCGATAAGAAAGGCTGACAAGGCCGTAGTCAGCCAGGCCATCCCCCTGCGAATGGCAGGCAAGAGGCCGCTAGGCGGTGGCGAGGGATGTAGTAAGCCTAACGTCAAGATGCAATAGACCCCATTAATAATCCTCAAGGACTGAGCGATAGATAGTGAAATATACCTCTGCAGCCTTCAGTAATTTTCATGCCCAGCCCAAAAAATGTCTACTAGGGTTAACCAGTGTAGTGCTATTTTATGTCAGATAGGGATACTATAACTCAAAGGCTCAGGGGCAAGAGGTGCTCGTGCGCAAATAATTCATGCACCCGCTCTCGGGAACGCACCACGTGACTTTTATCACCGTCCACCATAATCTCGGCTGGGCGGGGACGTGTATTGTACTGGCTGGACATGGTAAAGGCATAGGCACCCGCAGACATGATGGCCAGCAGGTCGTTGGGTTGCAGGGCGAGCTCACGATCTTTGGCCAGCCAGTCGCCACTTTCACAAATTGGGCCAACGATATCATAGCGCTGTGCGAATTGGCCACTGCGTGGGGTGACTGCCTCTACATCATGCCAGGCATCGTATAGTGTGGGGCGGATGAGATCATTCATGGCCGCATCCACAATAGCAAAGTTTTTATGCTCGTTATGCTTTAAATACTCTACCCGGGTCAGAAGTATGCCGGCATTACCCACCAAGGAGCGACCGGGCTCCAGCACTAGCTCCAAATGTCCCAGTTGGGCGGTATCCAGGGCTTCGAATACCCTGCCCAGCAGGGCGGCGGGTGTCGCTGGGGTTTCATCTGTGTAGCGTATACCCAGTCCGCCACCAATATCCAGGTGTTCAATGCGAATGCCCATATCTTCTAGTTGATGAATCAGGGCGATTAGTTTTTGCAATGCATCCAGATAAGGGCTGATTTCTGTAATTTGGGAACCGATGTGGCAGTCAACGCCGATAATTTTCAGGCTGGGCATGGTCAGGGCCTGGGCATAAACCTCAGGGGCATGCTCGATGTCAATGCCAAATTTGTTGTCTTTGAGGCCTGTAGAAATATAAGGGTGTGTCTGGGCGTCAACATCGGGATTGACCCGTAGTGCAATGGGGGCAATGAGGTTTTTTGCCGTGGCAATTTTAGCAATGCGGTGCAGCTCGCCTTCAGACTCCACATTAAAGCACTTGATGCCTGCATCCAGAGCGGCCTCAATTTCCCAGCTTTGCTTGCCGACTCCGGAAAAAACGACTTTTGCGGGATCGCCGCCGGCTGCGATGACTCGCGCCAGCTCGCCGCCGGAGACGATGTCAAATCCAGCGCCCAGGCGGGCAAACTCCTGCAGTACCGCCAGATTGGAGTTGGCCTTCATCCCGTAACAGATCAACATGGCACGGCCCTGGGCGGCACTGGTGTAGCTGTGCAAGGCCTCTTGCAAGGCACGGCGCGAGTATATATACAGTGGGGTGCCGTAAGCTTGGGCCAGATCGGTCAGGGCCAGATCCTCGGCATGCAGGATGCCATTTTTAAACTGAAACTGCGGGGCAACGGTATTTTTGCTCATGGTATGAAGTCAATGATTTCTGGTTATCTTCGGGAAGGGTGAGCGGTCCTTTGTAGCCACAGCCAGCCAGCAAGAGCGTAGCCAGACAAAGTGCGAAAAACCGCATGGATTTGCTATGCAGGAATCCTGTCATCATGGCATTGGCCCTAAAAAGGAATCAGGCCCGGAGTGGTCTCCGGATCGGGCGCTGCTGGCTGATGGGTCGTCGGGGCAGCGTCCTGATTGTCTTGATCTGCTCCCTCGAGCGAGCGTAGTAATTGACTGATGCCATCATCGGCGGTGTCCTCCCGGCCTACTGGATGGACCTCATCATAGGGCGAGGGTAGGCCAATACGGGCAATGGCAGTACCTTTAGGATACTCGGCAAAATAAAAGTCTCCGTCCTCACGTTCCAATCCGCTTGGCATGGGACCGGCCGGTTTGGGCTCGATGCCCTCCAGGGCTTCCTGCATAAAGGATATCCAGATAGGCAGGGCTGCGCCGCCCCCGGTCTCACCTGAGCCCAGCGAGCGTGGCTGATCAAAGCCCATCCAGGCAACCCCTACGATATCAGGTGTATAACCGGCAAACCAGGCATCATGGGAGTCATTGGTGGTGCCGGTTTTACCGCCGATATCATTGCGTTTGAGCGTGGCCGAGGCACGGGCGCCCGTGCCGTAGGTAGCTACGCCTTGCAGCATGTCATTCATAACGTAAACGGTGCGTGGATCAATGGCACGCGCCCGGGCATCACCCGCCACCACAGGCTTGGCACGCATGATGACCTCGCCACTATTATCTGTTACATAATCAATTAAATATGGGTTGACGCGGTAACCGCCATTGGCAAACACTCCAAAACCGACCGCTAATTGCAGTGGCGTGACTGAGCCTGCACCTAACGCCGTGGGTAAAATCGCTGGTTGGCGCTCCTTGTCAAAACCAAAGCGGGTTACGTAGTCTTGTACGTAATCAGGGCCAACAGCTTGCATGATGCGAATCGTGACCATGTTTTTGGATTTGTATAACCCCTCGCGCATGGTGAGCATGGGCTCGTAGCGACCACCATAGTTTTTGGGACTCCAAGGTTTGGAGCCAGTTTGGGCTGCTGTCAAATGGAAGGGCTGGTCAGAAATCTGGGTCGCTGGGGTCAAACCTTTTTCCAAGGCTGCGGCGTAAACAAAGGGTTTAAAGGCAGATCCCGGTTGGCGCCAAGCTTGTGTGACCCGATTGAATTTACCCTCGGAAAAATGAAATCCGCCGACCAGCGCCAAAATGGCGCCGTCCTCGGGCCGGATAGCCACAAAAGCAGCCTGTACTTCGGGTTTGTTGATGATCTCCCAGTATTCACCATTATCAAAGAGATAAACGATAGAGCCGCGTGATATGCGTTCCTTTTCCCCTGCATTGGGTCCTATGCCGCGGAATATCACGCGTAACGCATCCGGGTGGTCTACAGTAATGATCTCCTCCGGAGAGCGTGCAACTGTGACATGTTTGTCCCCGGCTTCAAGGACCAGGCCGGTCAGAAGATCGCCGCGATCGGGAAACTCCTGCTGTATATCGGCCAGTACCTCGCTGAGTGTTTCAGCATTGTTCTCAGCTCCTGTCGGTAATTCAAGCCGTCCCTCGGGTCCGGGAAAGCGGGCGCGGCGAGTGTAGCGTAGTACCCCATCACGCACACTTTTGTACGCAGCCTCCTGCTCTTTGGAGTTGATGGTAGTGTAGACATTCAGACCCCGGGAATAGATGTTGTCCTGATACACGCCAAAGAGCAGCTGTCGGGCGAGTTCCGCAGCGTACTCGCCATGCACAGCGTACCCCCCGGCGGGCGTTCCTGGGGCGGATTTGATCTCTATGGGCTGCTCGGCAGCCTGCTCGTACTCCTGCTCGGTAATATAGCCAAGGCTGAGCATGCGCCGCAGCACATGTAGCTGTTGGCGTTTGGCCTGATTAAAGTTGGTAATGGGGTTAAAGCGTGAAGGGGCGCGGGGAATACCGGCCAGCATGGCGGCCTCGGCGAGGGTAATCTCTGCCAGGGGCTTGCCAAAATATGCTCTTGAGGCTGCGCCAAAGCCATAGGCCCGATGCCCCAGGTAGATCTGATTCATGTATAAATCCAGAATCTGATCTTTTGACAGGGTGGATTCGATTTTAAATGTCAGCAACAGTTCGTAAAACTTACGAGTATAGGTTTTTTCCGAGGTCAGATAAAAGTTGCGGGCCAGCTGCATGGTGATGGTGCTGGCACCCTGGGTTTTGGCACCGGCTACGAGGTTGGCCAGAGCGGCACGGGCGACGCCGCGCAGATCAATACCGCCATGCTGGTAAAAACGATCATCCTCTGCAGCGAGGATGGCGGACTTCATGACATCAGGGATCTCGTTAAAGGGGATGATGTTGCGACGTTCCTCGCCAAACTCGCCGATAAGCACTTTATCTGCAGTGTAGATGCGCAGGGGCACACGAGGTCGATAATCCGTCATGGCGCTGAGGTCGGGCAGGTTGGGCCACGCCAAGGCAAGCGCCAGGGCGAGCAACAACGCAGCACTGACTCCCAGGCCAATGATGAGAACGCCAAGTTTAATAAAAAAATGTACGAACCCAGAGCCTGGGATCGACTGGCCAGAAGAACGAGATGTTTTGCTCATTGTAGGGTAATTTTAAACCCAAAACTTAACAGATATGGGTATATTAACTTATGCAAGTGTAACCAGATGAAGCCAAACCGCCCACTTTAACAAAGCAGATAGGGTTTTTGCACTGCTAATGTGATAATACACAAATGTTTAATAACTTTAGCTGTAAACCATGCCAAACGACACAAAAAGCCAATCAAATTATGTAAAGCCTGATGATACCCCAACCTCGATATTCTTGGTCGGTATGATGGGGGCGGGTAAAACCACATTGGGCCGTCATTTAGCGCGCATATTAGATAGAAAGTTTATCGATTTGGATCACGAGCTGGAAGCCCGTTGTGGGGTTAGTGTAGCAGTCATTTTTGACATTGAGGGAGAGGAGGGCTTTCGGCGTCGCGAAACCGAGGCGCTTGATGCATGTACGCGACAGCCCGGGGTTGTCTTGGCCACTGGGGGCGGTGCGGTGTTGGCTGAGGAAAATCGCCGCTATCTTTGTGAGCGCGGTACGGTGATTTATTTGCGCGCGACAGCCGAGGACTTATTTACACGTCTGGCCTATGATAAATCACGGCCATTATTGCAAACAGAGGATCCCGAGAAACGGATTAGACAGTTGCTCGAGCAGCGCGCACCCCTATACGAGGAGGTAGCAGATCATGTTTTTGATACTGGATTTACATCGGTACGTCGGGCAGTACAGGAGTTTACTGCCTTGCTTAGAGATAAAAAGGTAATTACATGAGTACAGTAGTAGAGGTAGATACGCAGGGGGGGCAGTACCCCATACATATTGGGCCCGGTCGTTTGAATCATTTGGCTGCCAGCGTGCCTGCCGATGTGACGCGCATTGCCATCGTTACCAATCCGACGGTGTATCAGCACTATGGTGATTTGGTGCAAACTGCGCTGGGGCGTAGTGGCAAGGAGGTGTTGCTCATTGAGCTCCCGGATGGGGAGGAGCATAAGCATTGGCAAACCCTGAACAGCATTTTTGATGAGCTGCTGAGGCAGCAATTTGACCGCAAGTCTTTGCTGGTTGCCTTGGGTGGTGGAGTCGTAGGCGATATTGCCGGCTTTGCGGCTGCCTGTTATATGCGGGGTATTCGTTTCATGCAGGTGCCAACGACTTTGCTGGCGCAGGTAGACTCCTCGGTAGGGGGTAAAACAGCTATCAACCATCCATTGGGTAAAAACATGGTGGGTGCTTTTTATCAGCCGATAGCGGTGGAGATAGATACTGATGTGCTGTCCACTTTGCCTGGGCGTGAGCTGACCGCCGGCCTGGCTGAGGTCATCAAATATGGCTTTATCGAGGATTATGAGTTTTTACAGTGGTGTGAGGACAATGCGGGTCGGCTGATGGCACGTGATGAGCAAGCGATTCGCTATGCCATTCAACGCTCTTGTGAGATCAAGGCGGCAGTTGTCTCCGAGGACGAGCGTGAAAGCGGCAAGCGAGCGCTACTCAATTTTGGGCATACCTTTGGGCATGCTATAGAGGCTGGTCTGGGGTATGGTGAGTGGCTACATGGAGAGGCAGTGGGCTGTGGTATGGTGATGGCTGCCCGCTTGTCTGAGCAGCTGGGCTACCTCAATGCCCAACAGGTGCAGCGTGTCACGGCGCTGGTGCAGGCCGTGGGGGCGCCCATTGCCCCCCCGCAGTGGTCAGCCGCACGCTGGTTGGAATTGATGCAAAGCGATAAAAAAGCGCAGGCGGGTGCACTGCGTTTTGTGGTGCTGCAAAGTCTTGGCAAGGCGGCTGTGCAGGAGGTTGAGCCTGATATCATTGAACAGGTGATCGCATCTTTTACCGAGTAATAGGAGTTTTTTGATGCAACTAGCGCCTTATGCATGTCATCCAGAGCAGTCCAGAGGTCGGCGCATCGCTGAGCCCGCACCGCAGGAGCGCAACGCCTTTCAGCGCGATCGGGATCGCATCATTCACTGCAATGCTTTTCGACGTCTTGAATATAAAACCCAGGTATTTATTAACCATGAGGGTGATTTATTTCGCACCCGCTTGACGCATAGTATTGAGGTTGCCCAGATTGCTCGTGCACTGGCACGTAATCTGAGTCTGCATGAGGACCTGATCGAGGCAATTGCCCTGGCACATGATTTGGGTCATACCCCTTTCGGACATACCGGACAGGAGGAGCTTAATGCGTGTATGAAGCAGTGGGCTCCCGATGCGGGCGGATTTGAGCATAATTTACAGAGTTTGCGGGTAGTCGATAAGCTTGAAGAGCGTTATGCGCAGTTTAATGGGCTTAATTTATGTTTTGAAACACGTGAGGGGATTTTAAAGCACTGTAATCGAAGCAACGCTCTGCGTTTGGGTGAGGTAGGGCAGCGCTTTCTGGATAAAACCCAGCCTTCGCTGGAGGCGCAGATTACTAATCTGGCCGATGAGATAGCCTATAACAATCATGATATTGATGATGGTGTGCGTTCGGGGCTCATCACTGTTGAGCAGCTGCTCGAGGTGGAGATGTTTGCCGAGCATTATGAGGCCGCTTGCCAACGCATCGCCGATTTCTCCCGGGTAGAAACCAAACGACAGGTTGCCGAGGTGGTCCGTGCCATGATCAATACGCTGGTTGTAGACCTGACGGAAACCACGCGGGAAAATATCGCTCGTCATCAGCCACAAAGTGTGGATGAGGTACGCAATTTGCCGCTTTTAGCGGCCTTTTCGCCCGAAGTACGGGCACAGGCAACCGCCTTGAAGCAGTTCTTGCACGCCAATCTGTACCGTCATTCTCGGGTCCTGAGGATGGGTCACAAGGCCAGGCGGATCGTGCGCGAGCTGTTTGAAACCTTTTTTCATGATCCGCGTCTGCTATCGCCAGAGTATCGGCGTGAGGACCCTGCAGAGCAGGCCCGAGCCATCTCGGACTACATTGCCGGTATGACAGATCGCTATGCGATTAGCGAGCACCGGGCCTTGTTTGAAATGTGAGGGCAGGGTGTTTGCAGGCCATTGTTTATTCCTGATCGGCCGTTTGCGGGCTATGTAAAAGCGGGGCCAGATAGCGTCCGGTGAGGCTTTGTTCGTGTGCGGCCAGCGTTTCCGGAGTGCCGGCTGCGACAATTTCCCCTCCTGCCTTGCCCCCTTCGGGGCCCAGGTCAATGACCCAGTCAGCACATTTAATCACATCCAGATTGTGCTCGATAACCACCACGGTGTTGCCTGCGTCTACCAGTTTTTGCAAGACATCGAGCAGCATCTTGATATCGTGAAAGTGTAAGCCAGTGGTCGGTTCGTCAAGCAGGTAAATACTGCGCCCGGTGCTGCGTTTGGATAGCTCCAGGGCCAGCTTGATGCGCTGCGCCTCTCCGCCTGAGAGTGTGGTTGCGTTTTGACCCAGGCGTATATAGGACAGGCCGACCTCCTGGAGGGTTTGCAAGCGCCTTTCAATCGCCGGGATGGCGGCAAAAAACTCCAATGCCTCGGCAACGGTCAGGTTGAGTACCTCGCTGATATTTTTCCCGCGATACAGTATCTGCAGTGTTTCCTGGTTATAGCGTTGGCCTTTACAGCTATCGCAGGGCACATAGACATCAGCCAAAAAGTGCATTTCCACCCTGATTACTCCATCGCCCTGACAAGTTTCGCAACGCCCGCCTTTGACATTAAAGGAAAAACGGCCGGGATCGTAACCACGCAGACGTGCTTCGGGCACTCCGGCGAAAAGCTCCCGTATGGGGGTAAACAAGCCCGTATAAGTGGCCGGATTGCTGCGTGGCGTACGACCAATGGGGCTTTGGTCAACCAGTATGAGTTTATCGAGTGCATCCAGGCCCGCCATATGCCCATAAGGCTCAGGCGTGGTATGCGCCCGATTGAGCCGATGGGCCAGGGCTGCGCCAAGCGTGTCATTGATGAGGGTAGACTTGCCCGATCCGGAAACCCCGGTCACACAGATAAAATGTCCCAGTGGCAGGTGCAGGTCAATGCCCTTGAGGTTGTGGCCAGTGGCCTGATAAAGGCTCAGGTGGGGGGTTTGCTCATCAACCGGTCGACGCTCGGGTAGCGCAATGCTGCGCACCCCGGTCAGATATTGACCGGTCAGGGATTCTTCATGGGCCATGACCTCGTCAGGGCTGCCTTGGGCGACAATACAGCCTCCTTGCTCACCTGCACCCGGACCCATATCAATGATGTGGTCAGCCTGTCTAATCATGTCCTCATCGTGTTCAACTACGATGATGCTATTGCCCAAATTGCGCAACTGTCTGAGCGTTTCTATGAGACGGTCATTATCGCGCTGATGCAATCCGATTGAGGGCTCATCGAGCACGTACATCACCCCTGCGAGTCCGGAGCCGATTTGACTGGCCAGCCGAATGCGTTGAGCCTCTCCACCGGATAAGGTGTTGACCGGTCGATCAAGGGATAAATAGCCCAGGCCCACATTATTCAGGAAGGCCAGTCGTGCAGTAATTCCCTGAATAAGGCCTTGGGCGATCTCTTTTTTTGCTCCTTGTAATTTCAGCTCCTCAAACCAGGCCAGGCAATCGGTAAGGGCCATGGCCTCAATTTCATAAATCGCCAGCCCCTGCTCCTGCCCAGGGCCGGGCTCATCACCAATGCGCACATGACGCGCCTGTGTGCGCAGACGTGCCCCCGAGCACTCCGGGCAACTGACGATATGGCGGGTTTTATTGAGCTCCTCCTTGACGGCACTCGAATGAGTCTCTTGCCAGCGACGTTCCAGATTGGGAATGACCCCTTCAAAAGGGTGCTGGCGCACAAAAGTATCGCCTTTTTCATCAAGGTAGAGAAAGGCGATCTCCTCTGTGCCGGAACCGTATAAAAGAATTTCTTTGAGGTGCTCGGGCAGATCTTTATAAGGTGTGTCCAGATCAAACTGATAATGCTCTGCCAGGCTGTGTAATAGATTGGCGGTAAAGGCGTTGCGTCTGTCCCAACCATAAATGGCCCCGTTTGCTAGTCCGAGGTCCGGAAAGGGCACGATACGATCGGGGTCAAAACACTCGACCTTGCCCAGTCCATTACATTGTGGGCAAGCGCCAGCCGGATTGTTAAAGCTAAAAAGTCTGGGCTCTAGTGCGGTAATTTGCTCATCACATAAAGGACAGGCAAAGTGGTTGCTAAAGGCCATGGTGTCGTTAGTGTCCATATCCAATAGCAACACCCGACCGGAGCCGGCATCCAGAGCGGTTTCGATGCTTTCGCTCAGGCGCTGTCGGTGCTCGGCACGCAAACGTAGCCTATCTACCACGATTTGTAATTCTTGTATGGGATGCGTATCCTCGTCCCAGGATTCCTCCAACAGGTGCATGTGGCCGTTGATGCGCACGCGGATAAAGCCCTGGGCCTGCAATTGGATGCGTAAATCGTCGTAGCCTTGCTCAGCTTCGTAGTGTTGCGGCGCTAAAATGGCAATGCGATGCTCTGCCGGCCAGGTATATAGCTCATCCACCATTTGGCTGACATTATGAGCTTGCAAGGGGAGATGGTGATTGGGGCAGTAGGGGGTACCGATGCGTGCAAATAGCAGGCGCAAATAATCATGGGTTTCAGTAATGGTACCGACTGTAGAGCGTGGATTATGGCCGACCGATTTTTGCTCGATGGCGATGGCCGGGGACAACCCCTCAATCAAATCCACATCGGGCTTGTCCATGATTTCCAGGAAATGGCGGGCGTAGGCAGAAAGGCTTTCGACATAACGTCGTTGGCCTTCGGCATATAGGGTATCAAAAGCAAGGGAGGATTTCCCCGAGCCCGACATACCGGTGACAACGACCAGCTGATGACGGGGAATATCCACCGAAATGTTTTTCAGGTTGTGCGTACGTGCACCACGAATGCGAATGGCTTGCATAGTGTCTTCATAGGTTTGTGTGTATAACAATGCATTTTTTGTTGTTAATTGGGCATTTTTAGATCAATCTACTAATATAACGCGCATGGCCCAAAAATGTGAACCAAAGCAGGGTTTAGCTTTAATTTAGAGAGTTTGATGAATTCAGCGGATGTAAAAACCACAGTGAACAAGGAAAAAGGTGAGCGTCTGTCCTTGTTGCCCGGCGAGCGTAAAGCCAGCATACAGCTGGCCTTGCTTTTCGCTACCAGAATGTTTGGCTTGTTTTTATTGACCCCGGTGTTTGCGGTGCTTGCGCAAACGATTCCTGGCGGTGATAGTAGTGTGCGCGTGGGTATTGCCCTGGGTGCTTATGGCTTGACCCAGGCCATTATGCAGATCCCTTTGGGAATGGCAGCAGATCGTTTCGGGCGCCGACCTGTGGTGGTAGGCGGGTTGATAGTATTCATTATTGGCGGGGTGGTGGCGGCGCTTGCCAGCAGTATTGATGGCATTATTGGCGGACGCATTCTGCAAGGGTTGGGGGCCATATCTGCGGCCATTACAGCATGGGTGGCCGATGCTACGCGGCCGGAGGTGCGTACGCGTGCCATGGCCATGATTGGCATGTCCATTGGTCTTTCCTTTGCCCTGTCGTTGGTGGTTTCGCCGGTGATCGTGGGGCAGTTTGGCTTGTCGGGTCTTTTTTGGGTGATCAGCCTGTTGGGCTTTTTATGTTTGTTGTTAGCGGTGTGGGGGATTCCCCAGTTTGAGCCTGCAGGACAGGCGATGGATACTCAGCATTCGGCATTCAGGACAGTATTGGGCAATAAGGGGCTGTGGCATCTTAATGGTGGGGTGTTTGTATTACATGCGGTGCTGATGACATTTTTTGTCTCTATGCCGCCTATTTTGGCTACTGTCATGAGCCTGGGGGCTGATCAGCTCTGGATTATTTATTTGCCCGTGATGTTATGTTCTTTTGTGGTGATGTTTGCCTGGGTGTTTTATATAGAAACGCGCAAGCAACACGCCAAAATGTTGCATCGTGCCGTCGGTTTGCTTGGTCTATCCATCGTGGCCATGTTTTTTGCACAGCATAATGCCTGGTTTTTGGCGATTGTGCTGTGGTTGTTTTTTTCCGCTTTCAACACGCTAGAGGCCATGCAACCTTCGCTGGTTTCACGGGTGGCGACCGCTCAGGAGCGGGGTTTGGCCCTGGGGGTTTATAACACCATGCAGTCGCTGGGGGTGTTTTTCGGTGCTGCATCGGGGGGCGCGATGATTGTTATTTGGGGGCCCTTGGGCGGATTTTATGGCAGTTTGTTATTGGTTGCCCTCTGGTGGTTGAGCACACGCAAGCTGCGCTTGACCTTGCAGCAATAAATAGTAGGCTGTGAGCTTTTTTTCCCTTTCATGATTAGTTTCAGGTAGATTGCAGGTACAATGCCCAGAGATGAGGGCGTTACATCTCATATCTATCAATGCACCACAGAAACAGGCAAATAGACAGGAATTATTATGGCTTCGGTAAACAAGGTAATTTTAGTAGGCAATTTAGGGCGTGACCCAGAGATTCGCTATAGTGCTGAGGGTAACGCATTGTGTAATTTATCCCTCGCTACCTCATTTAACTGGCGCGATCGCCAAACAGGCGAGCGCCGCGAGGAAACAGAGTGGCATCGTGTGGTGATGTTTGGCCGGTTGGCCGAAATTGCAGGTGAGTATTTGCGCAAAGGGCGTCCTGTATATATTGAGGGACGTTTGCGTACCCGCAAGTGGACCGGCCAGGATGGCGTCGAGCGTTACACCACCGAAATCGTGGCTGAGCAAATGCAAATGCTCGGGGGACGAGGTGATAGCAGTGGCGATTTTGGTGGGGGGGATTCCTTTGATCAGACGCCGCGTCCAGTAGCCCAACAGTCCCAGGGTGGGGGTTCGCAGGGGCAGCAGTCAACAGCTCAGCCTGCTTCGGAGCCGGGCATGGGCAGTTTTGCAGATATGGATGACGACATCCCTTTTTAGCCCTGATAAATATTTAAATGTAAATTTATTTACAGATTTATCTAAATAAATAACCAATTAAATTAGTGTGTTATAAGCATTCGAGCCCTCTTTTTTCTGTAAAGTTAAAAGAGGGCTTTTTATTGTCCGAAGGTTGTGTAATTATAAAAGTTCGCTTATAAAATTAAATGTAAACATAAAAGTTCTTTGGTGACTAAAGTGTAAACAAAGGGGTGTTTGTGAGAGTTGAAACCGTTGTACACAGTTCTGGTGATCTATTACCAATACTTCTAGATGATGATGGTTTACCAATCCCGTCTCCTAACGAGTTTGTGATGGGAAGACGAAACTTAAGCACAAATACTCTCATTAGAAACCTTCGTGAGCTGTCTGTTTTGTATCGATGGTTCAACGTTCATCGGATCGACATGCACTCGAGACTAAAAAACGGTGCGCTTTTCTCGGAAGCTGAATTTAGAGGAAGCTTGCTAGAGTTTTTGAGAAAAGACATGGAGATCGAAAGCAAGGTTGTTGCCCCGCATACGTTTAATAGTCGATTAGCCACAATACGCCAGTATTTCGTCTGGGAGATTGATGTCTATTTGTCGTCTCTACCATCGAATGATATGAATCGACCAAGGTTTACTAGACACATTTTTGCCTCATAATATCGTCTTAAGGAGACGTTTATGAGTAAGGCTCGATTTACAGAAGAATTCAAGGTTGCAGCAGTTAAGCAGGTGGCTGAGCACGGCCGTCCTGTTG
>DATGTB010000022.1:0-9073 GCA_035302065.1 Paenalcaligenes sp.
ACAAATGATAATAGGAACAGCAGGTCATATTGATCACGGCAAAACCACTTTGGTGCGTGCGTTAACCGGTGTGAATACAGATCGGTTGAGTACTGAAAAAGAGCGAGGTATCAGTATTGAACTAGGTTATGCATATTTGCCCGTTCCAGATACAGAGGCGGTGTTGGGGTTCATTGATGTACCCGGTCATGAGGCCTTGGTGCACACCATGGTGGCCGGGGCAACGGGCATGGAGTTTGCCCTGCTCGTTATCGCCGCAGATGATGGAGTGATGCCTCAAACGCGTGAGCATATTGCTATTTTGGAGTTATTGGGCGTGCAGCGGGGTTGCATTGTCATTACCAAAATAGATCGGGCAGACGATGAGGCGATCGCACAGGTGCAAGCCCAGGTGACTGCAGTGCTGGAGGATACTTTTTTGGCCGGTGCTCCAGTTTTTTTGGTTGATAGCACAGATAGCAGCCCGGCCTCTGGGCTAAATGAGCTCAAGGCACATCTTTTTGCCCACTACCGTGATAGTCAGGCAACTCAGACGCAAGGGCCTTTTCGTTTGGCCATTGATCGTTCGTTTACACTGCCAGGGCATGGTACCGTAGTGACGGGAACGGTCTTTGGCGGGGCTTTTCATATGCACGATAGTTCAGCACCCGCACTCACACTCATGCCGGGTGAGCAGGCGGTGCGGGTGCGCCGGATACATGCGCAGGACAGACCTAGTCAGAGCGCTCTTGCCGGCCAACGTTGTGCGCTCAATATTGTTGGGCCGGGCGCCGAGGAGATTAGCCGTGGGCAGTGGTTGGCTGAGGAGTTTTGTTTCCAGCCCAGTCGACGCCTCGATGTGCAGATTCGCATGTTGGCTGAGAGTCAGACTGAGTTGCGTACCTGGTCTCCGGCCCATATTCATATCGGGGCAGCGCATTATCATGCCCATTGTGTGCCTCTGACTACTCCTTGGGTGCAGCCCAATGACTCCGAGTTGGTGCAGCTGGTCTTTGATGAGCCGGTTTGTGCTTTGCCCGGAGATCGTTTCATTGTGCGTGATGCCCAGGCCCGGCACACCATCGCGGGCGGGGTGGTGCTGGACGCTCAGGCTCCCGATAGAAAACGGCGCAGTGAAAAACGCATTCAGTGGTTAAAAAGCACCTTGGAGGTGCTCAATGATGCCCCCATCACAACATTGCTGGCACACGCTCCCTATGGGTTAAGCAGTCGACAACTGCGTCGCCTGCCCACCCGCACTGCCTGGTGGCAGCTGCCACAACCCGAAGGTGCACGCTGGATAGGTGCGTCCGATAATCCCGAGCGCATCCTTATTAACGAGGAGATTTGGCAGGCGCTGTTGGAGCGCATTCAAACCACCCTGGCCTGGACTCATCAGCGTTATCCTGATGACCCGGGGGTTGAGCGGGCACGCTTGCGACGTATGGTAGCTCCACGGGCGCCTGATTTGCTCTGGGATGCTTTGCTGGATAAGCTGGTAGCTGAAAATAAGCTGGTATTGAATGGCGCCTGGTATCACTTGCCCGATCACGCAGTCACATTGAGCACGCAGGAGCAGCACTATGCCGAACAGATCATGGGGTTTGCCTGGCAAGGGCGTTATAACCCGCCCTGGATTCGTGATATTGCCAATGAGCTGGAGGTGGACGAGCAGATGATGCGTGCCATAGGCCGTAAACTTGTGCGGCAAGGCAGGCTCTATCAGGTAGTTCGGGATTTGTTTTATCATCACGAGCATATCGTGGATTTGGCTCTTTTACTGCGCGATCTGGCCCGCCAAAGTGAGGGGGTACGTGTAGCAACATACAGAGATCAACTGAATATTGGTCGCAAACGCACCATACAGATTTTGGAGTTTTTCGAGCGCATCGGCTTTAGCCGACGGGTAGGGGACATTCACTACTTGCGCAAAGACAGCAGATTTTTAGAGCAGGTGCCGGATTGATTTTTAATCGGTAACTTTACTACCAGAGGCTCGCTTTTACACCTGCTTTATACTAAAATGGGCAGCGCCACAGACGGGTCAAGGAAGGTAATCGTGCCGGGTGGTGCGGCTGGGCTTCAAACCCGGTTGGGGGTGTTAGACACTCCTGGGTAGGTTCGACTCCTGCTACCTTCCGCCATATCACTTCCGTTCTGGCATTGGTTGTGCGACGTGTTTGCCGCTAATAGGAGCCAGAAATGTCTACATCTCACGATACACTAACCGCCACGCCCAGACTGACTTCCTTGTCTCACGGGGGAGGGTGCGGTTGCAAGATTGATCCTGCTGTCTTGCAAGCTCTCTTAAAGCAAATGCCTACCATGGGGCCTTATGAGCATTTGCTCGTCGGCACTGAGACGGCCGATGATGCCGCTGTCTACCAGATTAATGATGAGCAGGTGATTATCGCCACGACGGATTTTTTCATGCCCATCGTTGATGATCCTTTTGACTTTGGGCAGATCGCTGCCACCAATGCCTTGTCAGACATTTACGCGATGGGGGGGCAGCCACTCATGGCGTTGGCCATTGTCGGGATGCCGGTCAATGTACTTGCCCATGATCAAATCGGGCAGATTTTGGCAGGGGGTGCTACTGCCTGTCAGCGTGCCGGTATCCCTGTTGCAGGCGGACATTCCATTGACTCGGTTGAGCCTATTTATGGCTTGGCTGCAATTGGTCTTGCCCACCCCCAGCAACTCAAAAGAAATAATCAGGCGCGTGCGGGGGATGTACTCATCCTGGGCAAGGCTTTGGGGGTTGGGGTGCTCTCGGCTGCTTTCAAGCAAGAGCGCCTTTCAGAGGCTGGTTACGACGCCATGTTGCAAAGCATGACCCAGCTTAATACCGTGGGCCCGCAGTTGGCTGCCATGCAGGGGGTGCATGCCATGACCGATGTGACCGGATTTGGCGTTTTGGGCCACGCCTGGGAAATGGCCCGTGGTTCGGATGTACAGATTGAGCTTGAGTTTGGTCGTTTGAATTGGTTGCCAGGCAGTTATGAGTTAGCGCGCGAGGGGGTCGTGACGGGCGCATCCAACCGTAACTGGAATGCTTATGGTGAGCACATACAGTTGTCAGAGGACCGACCCTTGTTTGAGCGTCATTTATTGACTGACCCCCAAACCTCAGGTGGGTTATTGGTTAGTTGCGCTCCTGAGGCTGCCGCTGAGGTCTTGGCCTTGTTTCAGGCTCAGGGCTTTGAGCAGGCCAGCATCGTAGGAAGAGTACAGCAGGACAGTGCAGCGGTGCGAGTGGTCTAATCACTGCCTCCTTGTCTATAGTTTTGCGCCGTTTTTTAGCTTAAAATCTGCTAAAGTAAATAAGAGCAATAAACAACAGGAACAGTGGGCTAATGTTAATTAATGCAGCGCAGTTGAAATCCTTGCGCTTGGCGCAGATTGTCGTTATCAGTCTTTTAGTGGCAGTGCTTGCAGCTTGTGGCGGCCCCAAAGGAGGCGCGCCCATTACTACTGCAGCAGGTGAGGGGACCTACACCGTGCAGCGGGGGGATACCTTGTATAGCATTGCCCGCCGTCATGGCCAGAGTGTTGATGAGTTGATGCGCATGAATTCACTGCGCGATGCGCATCGTATCAGGGTCGGGCAGGTATTGCGCGTGCGAGGCGGGGTGGGGACTGCGCCAGCAGCAGGTACTGGGACAGCTCAGGCGCCTGCCCAGAGTACAGCGGCTTCTGTGGCCGCGCCCAGAAATATCCGCTTGGTCTGGCCTGCCAAGGGGGCGCACCGCCGTGGTACGGGCAATCAATCCCAGGGGGTATTTATCCGGGGCGCAGAGGATGACCCGGTCTATGCTGCGGCAGCAGGGCGGGTCATGTATGCAGGCAGTGGTCTGCGGGGGTATGGCAATATGATTATCATTAGCCATGAAGATCAGTTTTTGACCATTTATGCCCATAACAAAGCCCTGCTTGCCAAGGAGGGCCAGCAGGTCAAGCAGGGGGATTTGATTGCCCGCATGGGGCAAAGTGACAGTCCTCAGGTGCAGCTTTATTTTGAGCTGCGTTATGATGGCAAAGCAGTGGATGCAACGCGTTATTTGCCAAAATAAAAGCTCATTGACGTGGCAGCCACCTGCGGATAATGGCAATAAAGATTAATGGGGCCAGGTTCAAGCCGAGCTGATACATATCGTAGGTAGGAAACCAGTTAAAGGCTCCGGCATAGCCAATGCGCACCATCAGGTCTGCCCCATAATGACCGGGTGTCAAATTGATAATGGGCACCAGCCCAAGTCCGATAATACTATGGTAAGAAATGAGCTCGGAGGAAAATACCGGCACGCTGGTCCACGAGAGCCAGTACAGATAGGTTGCTCCTTTGAGCTTTTTTTGTGCGAGCAGGGCGGCACCGTAGATGGCGACCAGATTTTGTCCAATCATGAGGGCGTATAAAAAAAGCACCACCCATGAACTATGGGCAAAAACACCTGCTCTGGGAATGAGCAGATAAAGACCAATCAGCCCGCCCAAAAAATAACAAAGCACAATGAAATAACGCAAAGCGTTTTGGCCAGGCTGCTGAAATATTTCTAAGGTGCGCATAATAGCAAAGTATAAGTAAAGCCCTAAATATAGAGAAAATATGAATTCAAAGCAACTGAATCGAATTGCTGCGCATTAACGAAAGTTTATTTCGGCAGGGTCAGATCCCCTTGTTTGATAAGATTTAATTTCACCAAAATATACATAAATATCAGGGCCAGCAGAGCAGGCAAAATAAACTGTACCAGCCCGATGGCAAGCAGCACGTCCATGCTATTGCCCATGGCCTCAATCGTGCCGACTTGTCCAACCAGACCTGCAGTACCCATACCTGCCCCGGCAGGGACATTACGCAGACCAAAACCCATGGTCGCAATCGGGCCCAAAATAGCTGCTGCCAAGGTTGGTGGAAGCCAAATAAAGGGGTTTTTGACAATATTTGGCAACTGCAACATGCTGGTGCCCAAACCGATACCCAGCAAACCCGCCCAGCCATTCTCACGATAGCTCATAGCGGCAAAGCCTATCATTTGAGCGCAGCAGCCGGCTGTTGCAGCCCCGGCTGCCAGGCCGCTAAGCTCAAGCGATATGGTCAAGGCAGCACTGGAGGTCGGACTGGTCAAAACCATGCCGACGATTACGGCCAGCAACATACTCATGAATAGGGGTTGTAACTGCATCGCCCACTCAATAGAACGGCCAATGCTGCGCATCATGTCCCCCAGCAAGGGTGCTACGCTATAGGCGATGGCTATGCCAATGATCAGGCTAATGGCCGGTACAAAGATAATGTCTGTTGCTTTCTTGCGATGTACCAGCTTGGAGATTTCCGAGCTGAAAATGGCCGCAACCAGACATCCAACCGGACCACCGCCAACAGTGATTGCTAATTGTCCGATAATGGGTGCAGTGAAAATGGCCATGGGCGGAGCTTGCAATCCATAGGCCACGCCAACAGCAATGGCAGCGCCCATGCCCGCTTGGGCTACCATACCAACCTCTATCAAGAATTCAAAATGGAGCCATTGGCCTATGGTTTTTAATATCAGACCAATAATCAAGGACCCGAACAGTCCCCAAGTCATGTAATTGAGCATATCTACGCCATAACGGCGTAAAGAGATTTCGATATTTCTTTCTTTAAGAAAAGTGCGCAGGGACATAAACTCACTTTGAGCATAATCATGGAAGCCTCATTGTACGCCTTTTTAAACCCAAATG
Organism: Paenalcaligenes sp.; assembly: GCA_035302065.1. Taxonomy (GTDB): domain Bacteria; phylum Pseudomonadota; class Gammaproteobacteria; order Burkholderiales; family Burkholderiaceae_B; genus Paenalcaligenes. Next base: position 5,710 of record DATGTB010000022.1, read on the forward strand.
CAGCTCAAGCTTTGAATGAGTGTTGTTTATTTATTGGCTTTTTGTACTGTCAGCGCAATATGTTGCAACGCTTGGCGGTAATGACTCAAGGCCAAGAAAATATTTCTATACAGCCAGATAATGCTGCTTAGGCAAACAGTGGCAGCGAGATAGAGCAAGGCCCGGGGATATAAGGTTGCAGCGCCGAGAGAAAATACCGTCAGCAGATGGAGATAATATTGTGGTCGCGCTTTGGTATCGGACAAATATTCACGGACCTTGGGCAGGCCGCGAATGACGATGGGGGCATTACGCTGGGCGTTATACCACAATAAAAAAGGCAAAATGGTATAGAGCATCCCATTGATTGCCGACCAGGCAAATCCAAAGATCGCTAAAAAGCCTAAAGTCAGGGGTAACTGTCGCAAGAGGTCGGGACTGCGTAGCTGGCTTTGTAATGTCCAGATCAGCAGGCAAAACAAGAGGCAAAAAAAAGCGGTGAGCCAAAATAAGGTCGTCGTATCCGGGTGTGGACGTTTTCTGTGCCGAAGTAAATTCAACGCCACCAATGCGTAAGCAGCAAAAGATAAAAAAATGGCGTAGCTAAATAGGCTGATAATTTGTGATTGACCCGAAAACAGCCCAAAACTCAAGCCGATAAGCAGGGCAAAAATAATTGCAGCCAGGTATTTGGTCATGAGGTCCGGGAACCGCTCAGTCACCTGAAAAATAGGGATAACCTGATAACTGATGCCCACCACCAATAAGCCTACCCAGCCAAAAAGACCCCAGCCCGCATGCAAATTTGTCAGCCAACGATGCAAGGGCCAGTTAAAGATCACGTGAGTGCTCAGAAATAGCCCCAGCAAAATTGTCACAAACAAAGACAATAGCGCTAATCGTACGGCCAGCAAAATGGTCGGGGCGCCTTTGGTTTGCTGGTGACGGTCGCGCCATAGTCCCCAGGCCAGAGCAAACATGAAACTGCCAAAACTTAGGGTCAATAAACAACTAGCCCAGAAAAAAAGTTGAGCCGATCCTGAAAGAAACGCAGCAGCCAAAAGGAGTGCGCCTGCATTTAGGGAAATATGAATCAGGCGAACAAGGGGGCGCGACTGAAAGACTGTTATCCCGGTTGCTACCGGGAGAATTTGCAAAAGGGCGCCGATCATGGTCTGGGCGAGGGTGCCCAAAACAAGTAAATGCGTGATAGCCAGGATAGCGGGGTGCCATCTGGAGCTTAGTGCCTGGGGCCCTGCAACCAATAATATAAAAGCAGCAAAAATAACGAATAAAGGCGCTGTAATAAAAAAACGCAGAGAAAAACTTAACGGGGGCGAAGCGTCTAACGCCAAAGCTCGCTGCATGCAGACTCCTGGATAGGCCAATTAATTATCCTGTGCGTATTATCGGGGATCGGGCGCATAAAAAGAAAAAAGCCCCAAGATGAGTGGGGCCTAATTGCTTTAGGAGAGTAGAAGCAAGAAATGGTTATTGTTATCAGGTACAGTTCACATCAGAAGACAAAGGTTTTGCTATTGAGCATCTTTTCAGCCATGACGGGAGGTTTGGCCGGGCTGATACCTTCTTTCAAATCCTCAGCGCTATGGCCTGAATTAGGCAAATACAGGGCGCATACAGCTACTTCAGCGCCTTTACCCAGAGCTGCATTGAGTAAGTCAACCGGGCTGGCATCGGCGCCCTTCAGCGTAGCAGCCTCAGCATCTTTGAGAGCGAGATTGGCGGCCTCATCACAGAGCATGATATCCACCTTGGCGCCCTGGTCAATCATATTGTTGGCAAGGACCAAAGCGGCTCCCTGGGTCATGGCGCCAGGAGAGTTGATGAGTAAAAAAGCATCTGCAGCCATTACTGAGGGGGAAACAGCCAGAGCCAAAGTAGCCAGGATTTTTTTCATCTTTATACCTCTAGGATGTAGTCATATACATTTATGTAAATAATATTATGTATATTAATATATTAATGGAAAGTTGACAACACCAAACATAAAGAATAAAAAAACCCTGCCATTGAGGCAGGGTACAAAGAAAGAGTCTTGGGTGTCAGTTCAGTTATAGGGCGCGCTCAACCGCCTCCAGACTGCTTTTTGCATCGCCAAAGCACATATAAGAGTTATCGTTATAAAAAAGTGGGTTGGCAACACCTGCATATCCAGAGCTCATGGAGCGCTTGAAGATGACGACGTTTTTGGCATCCCAGACGTGCAATACCGGCATACCGGCAATGGGGCTATGCGGATCGGTTGCTGCCGCCGGATTGACGGTATCGTTAGCCCCGATAACCAAAACCACATCGGTTTCAGCAAAATCATCGTTAATCTCATCCATGCCCAGCACGATGTCGTAGGGCACGCGGGCCTCGGCGAGCAGCACATTCATGTGCCCGGGCAAACGCCCGGCGACGGGATGAATGCCAAAGCGTACCTTGATACCCATTTCAGAAAGCTGGTCGGTTATGGTGGCAACGACATTTTGGGCGTGTGCCACGGCCATGCCATAACCAGGGGTAATAATGACTGATTTGGCCTGTTTAAGCAGTTCGGCCACTTCTGCAGGTTGGAGCTCGCGGTATTCTCCGAGATCCTCTTCATCCGTACTTACACCCTCGGTGCCAAAACCGCCGGCAATCACAGAAATGAAAGAACGATTCATCGCCTCGCACATGATATAGGAAAGTATCGCTCCAGAGGAACCAACCAAGGCACCAGTAACAATGAGCAAATCATTTTCAAGCATAAAGCCTGCAGCCGCTGCCGCCCAGCCTGAATACGAGTTGAGCATGGAAACTACAACCGGCATGTCAGCGCCTCCTATAGCCGCCACCAGATGCCAGCCAAATGCCAAAGCAATAATGGTCATCAATATCAGAGCGGCCCAGGAGCCGTCGGCACGCAAATACCAGATTAAAAACAGTACGGTGAGAATGAGCGCAGCCAGGTTAAGCAAGTGTTTGTTGGGCAGCTGCAAGGGCTTGCTTGCAAGGCGTCCACTGAGTTTGCCATAAGCCACGATCGAGCCAGTCAGGGTGATTGCACCGATAAACACCCCGATGTAGACTTCGACCAGGTGGATGGTGTGCATTTCCGGGCTGACCAGTGCCGCCATGGCAAAACTATTAAAACCAACGAGTACGGCCGCCAAGCCGACAAAGCTGTGTAACAGTGCAATCAGCTCGGGCATCTGGGTCATTTCAACCCGATGGGCTTTGTAAATCCCGATGGCTCCGCCAATGATCATGGCGATAATGATCCACGGTAAGGCGGTTGCCACATCACTGAAAATAGTGGCAATAAGCGCAATGGCCATGCCCGCAATGCCAAACCAGTTGCCATGACTTGCAGTTTCCTGTTTGGAGAGCCCTGATA
>DATGTB010000023.1:0-7862 GCA_035302065.1 Paenalcaligenes sp.
CACTGATGTTGACATAAGAAAGGCTCAGCATGGCATCCCTATAATGCCATAGCACCCAAACGGCTATTGTGCCGATTAAAGCGGCTTTTGCCAGCGTTTTTATGAGCTCAACCAAGGTTTGCCAGGCAAATAAGCGCTTGATCCCCTTGATGACATTGAGGCGTTCAAATTTGGGCGTCAGCGATTTGCTGCTCAAAACCAGGCCACCGAGCAACATGGGCGCAATCAAGGCGGTGATAAAAACAATTAGGAATAAGGGACTCAAACCCAAAAGCACCTGCTTGACCACCGTAACCACATGAGTAACCATGGCTGTGGGCTCATGGATAATTCGCTCGTCAAACGCCATACTACGCTGAAACAGCCGAATCAGCTGCCGGTAGAGAAAAGTGGCCGAAAACCACAAGGTAGCTAGCCCGGCCGCCAAGATCAAAAAGGTACTCAGCTCCCGTGAGCGGGCAATTTGCCCTTCCTCGCGCGCCTTTTCCAACCGCCTCGGTGAGGCCGGTTCGGTTTTTTCCAAATCACTTTGTTCGGCCATCTGCGCTCACTAAAAACCCAAACTTGACAGAAGATCGTCTACCTCATCCTGATCCCGTACCACATCATCTGTCTCGGGATTCACCACTGGTCCGTTGAGCAAAGACAGGGTCTCCTCACGTTTTTCCGTGGGCACACTATCGAGCAAAACCTGAATCAGCTCTTTTTCCATGGCCGTTATGACCTCGAGCATGCCTTGAATAACCTGCCCGGTCAGATCCTGAAAATCCTGGGCCATGATGATTTCCAGTAAATAAGCCTGCGTCTTTGCAGTATCCTGCTCCACATTCTGGAGCAAGGCCTCCATGCGATCTGTAAACTCTGCAGGCAGCTGACTACGCGTCTGCCTGGGAAGCTCCTGCCACAGGGCCTTGAGCTCACCTGCCTGTGTACTGAGCCCGGCTTGCAGGGGCTGAGTTTGCTCGGCTGCCGTCAGGACCCGATTGGCGGCCTGCTCGGTCATACGGCCCACATAACGCAACCGCTCCCGAGCATCCGGGATGGCCTCGGCGGCCTCCTTGACCGCCTCATCCAGACCCAGTGCCCGCATACTATCACGCAGCATGCGGGTCAGTTTGGCAATACGCTGCACCATCTCATCAGACTGTTTCCGGGGGGCTGAACTCTGGTCGGAACTCTGCTTGGCACTCATGTTGCCCTCCATTTAGTCCATTTTTTCAAAAATGGCATTGAGCTTTTCCTCCAGCGTGGCTGCCGTAAAAGGCTTGACTACATAGCCACTGGCACCGGCCTTGGCCGCGGCAATGATATTGTCCCGCTTGGCTTCGGCCGTTACCATCAACACCGGTAGATGAGACAAGGCCTCATCTGCGCGAATGGTTTTCAATAACTCCAAGCCGTCGAGATTGGGCATATTCCAATCCGACACAACAAAATCAAAGGCCCCACTGCGTAATTTTTCTAACGCAATGGCTCCATCTTCGGCCTCATCTACGTTTTCATAACCCAAATCCTTGAGCAGGTTTCGGATGATGCGGCGCATGGTCGGAAAGTCATCGACCACCAAAATTTTGATATTTTTCGAACTCATGTTTTCATCACACTCCAGACTCAGCTGTTGATTCAAATAAATTAAATTCTGTGGCCAAATGCCCCCAGACAACTCAGGATGCGCTCGGTCATCTCCCCGATGGGTACGGCCTGCTCTGCTGCCCCGATGGCCAACGCCTCACGAGGCATGCCAAAGACTACGCTACTAGCCTCATCCTGGGCCAGCGTATGCGCCCCGGCTTCGCGCATGGCCAACAACCCCTGGGCACCATCCTTACCCATCCCGGTCAGTACCACGCCCACGGCATTTTTGCCCGCAACCTGGGCGGCCGAATAAAACAACACATCCACCGAGGGCCGATGCCGATTAACCGGCGCACTCTCCTCCAGGTGAATCACATAATTTGCCCCCGAACGGGCAATCTTCATATGTGCCACCCCGCCCGGAGCGATATATACGTGACCCGGTAATACCCGCTGTCCATGCTCGGCCTCAAATACCCGTATGGCGCACAATGAATCCAACCGTTGTACAAACGAACGGGTAAAGCCTGCAGGCATATGCTGCGTAATCAAAATAGCCGGGCTTTGGGCCGGCAAGGGCTCAAGCACCCGACGGATAGCTTCGGTACCACCGGTCGACGCCCCGATAAAGACCAGTTTTTCTGTTGTACTGTAGGATTGCAGTTTAATTTTTGCAGGCCGAGCTGGCTGCGGCTGGCGATGACGCCGTCTGATCTGATGTCCTGCCATGGCTGCAGCTCTGATCTTTTCTGCAATCAGATCACTGTATTCAAGCAGGCCCTCGCGAATCCCCAATTTGGGTTTGGTGACAAAGTCTACCGCGCCGAGCTCCAGCGCCCGGATGGTGATATCAGAATTACGCTCAGTCAGTGAAGACACCATAACCACCGGCATGGGTCGCAAACGCATCAGTCGCTCGAGAAAATCAAGCCCGTCCATGCGGGGCATTTCTACATCCAGAGTCAGCACATCCGGGTTGTGCTGCTTGATCAGCTCGCGTGCCACTAAAGGATCAGGTGCGGTCGCTACCACCTCCATATCCGCATGACTATTGATGATTTCCGCCATGAGCGCCCGGATCAGGGCAGAGTCATCAACACATAGCACTTTTATTTTGTTCATCGTTACCACAAAAACAAGAAGCACGCCGGCCTTCACCGACGCTCATACACTGTTTGGCCCCGCAACCTGAACTCGGAGCTCATGAAGGAAAAGTTTTCCGAATGACCGACAAATAACAGCCCCCCGGGTTTAAGCACACGGGCAAAGCGTTGTAATAACGCCACCTGGGTGTCCCGCTCAAAATAAATCAGGGTATTACGACAAAAAATCACATCCATGGATTCAGAGCCTGGCCAATCCTGCGTGGCCACCAGGTTAATGACCTGAAAATCGATCATCTCTTGCAAGAAATTCTTTACTCGCACCTTGCCTTGATTGGCCCCTGTTCCTCGTTGGAAAAAACGCCGCAAGCTTTCGATGGGCAACATCTCGACCCGATCTTTCTTGTAAACGCCCTGACGGGCAGTGTCGATGGCCTGGGTATCAATATCACTCGCCAGGATGTGCACCCCATGTCCAGAAGGCGGCCACGCCTCGACTGCGGTCATGGCCATGGAATAAGCCTCCTCACCAGTAGAGGCAGCGGCACTCCATAAATGTAATGGTCGGCTGTGCTCGGTCAGATACTGCGATAAGGTATCAAAATGATGGGGCTCTCTGAAAAACCCCGTATGGTTGACCGTAAATACATTAATAAAATGATTCCACTCGGGGCTCTGAGGGTGACGCTGCAGATAATCCAGATAGGAATCAATGCCGTCACACTGCAGTCGCCGGGCAAAAGCCCCCAGACGCCGATTGATGACCTCCTCTTTGTGCGTTCCCAGCACAATTCCGGATCGCTCCTGCAACAGACAGGCCACTTTTTTCAGGGTTTGCTCCGGGAGCATGGCCTGTTGAGGCTGTACTGCAGGATGGCTGATCCCTGCCACGCCATTAGTCATCAATGTTCATGCTCCAATGATTCATCCAGATTAAACTCACTAACCACCTCATTGAGATGCACAGTTTGTTGCTGCAAAGCGGCAATGGCCCGGACAGTGCTCTCTACCAAATCGGCGTTCATGCGCACCGCTGCATCCATCTGACCCACCGCGATGTTGACCTGATCAATGCCCAGGCTCTGCTCCCGGGAGGCGGTACTGATCTCACCCATAAATGCCGTTACCCGTTGCACGGTCTGCACGACATCATTGACAACCTCACCGGCCTCGTCGACCCGCTGCGCCCCGGTTTTTACGTGCTGGATGGAGCCCTCTATCAGCGCCTTGATTTCCTGTGCGGCCTGGGCACTGCGCTGAGCCAGCGAGCGCACCTCCCCGGCCACAACAGCAAAGCCACGTCCATGCTCACCAGCACGGGCCGCCTCCACGGAGGCGTTAAGAGCCAAAATATTGGTTTGGAAAGCGATGCCGTCAATTACGTTGACAATCTCACTAATCTCAGCTGAGCTGGCTGTGATTTCCTCCATAATATCCACCACTGAGCGCACGGCCTGACCCGCCCGGCCGGCAACCTCGGAAGCCTGCCGAGCTGCCTGATTTGCCTGCTCGGCATTTTGGGTGTTTTGACGCACCGTGCCCGAGAGCTGCTCCATGCTGGCTGCAGTTTGCTGCAATGCAGCGGCCTGTTGCTCGGTTCGAGTGCTGAGCTCCAGTGCACCTGTGTGGAGCCCACCTGCCTCCGCCTCTGTACGCGAGACCCCTTGACGAATACTGCGCACCAGGCGCACCAAACCTTGCTGCATGCGCCCCACCGCCTCATAGAGCACCCCAATTTCATTACCATAGGGGGAATGCATCACCCGGGTCAGATCGCCGCTTGCGATACGCTCGAACTGCTGCCCAGCCTCACGTAGGGGACGCAGTACCATTTTGTTCAAAAACACATAAGCCAAAATGGCAATGACAAAACATGCCACCATACCCAGCGCCACCAGACGGACTACCCATTCAAACTGTCGAGACTCCTGGGCCGCCATCTCATCTACAGCCTGTAACTGCGCCTCCGTCAAATTATGCACCTGACTGTGAAACAGATTTTCCAGCCCGACCGTGTGCTCGGTGCGGTATTGTCGGTAGCCATTGATATCCCCCAAGGCGAGGTAAGCCTCCTGCTCGGCAAAAGCCTCGGTGGTCAAGGCCTCGTACAGGCGCTGCATGCGCTCAAACTGGTCTTTTAGCGCCCCCGCCTCCGACGCCAGCGCCCCGGCCTGAGCAAAATAATCCTCACTCATGCGCAAGGCAAAGGTCGCACGCTTGAGCAGGGTCTCTGTATTGGCAGACAAACCGGCCGTGACTGTTTCATCCTGATCCCATTCACTGTCAAAGGTATAGCGATTAGCAGCAATGTGCATGGCCTGCTCGGATGCAGCCTCCTCAAGCGCAAGCTGTGCCTCCTTGTACTGCTCGCTGGACTGATTGAGCACCCGAATAAAATTTTGCTGTTGCACAATGTCATATAACCCCAGGTTGGCATACCTCAACGACAATACCCCTAGGGCCGCACCGGCCAATAACATGCCTAAAAAGAACAACAGCACCAACACCAGACTGCTGCGTACTTTTAAATTTCCAAACTGAAACCTCTGACGCATTATGACCCTCCCGGGATTAAAACGGATGAACGAAGGCGCTGCTTTGCTCACGAAATGCTTTCCATCAACTCCATTTCCTCGCTTGTCATGAGCTTTTCTATATCAACCAAAATCAACATGCGCTCATCTACGGTGCCAATACCTGTCAGGTACTCAGTAGAAAAGGCGCTACTGCCAAATTGAGGGGCATCACTGATTTGGTCAGCTTGCAGCATCAGTACATCTGATACCCCATCCACCACTACCCCCACGACTCGCCCGCCTATATTGAGAATCACCACTACAGTCTGAGCGTCATAATCAATGCGGGGTAGACTAAACTTGATGCGCAAATCCACGATGGGCACGATAACCCCGCGCAGATTGGTCACTCCTTTGATAAACTCCGGCACATTGGCAATGCGGGTGACACTTTGCTCTTGGTAACCCCGTATTTCCTGTACGGTCAGGATGTCAATGCCGTACTCCTGCTCATTGAGTACAAAAACGAGATGCTCCTTGCCTCTGAGTTCCTGTGCTTGATCCTTATTTTTCATGGTCATAGTGTCGGCCTCTTTTATATAAATTGAACACAACTGACTAAAGTGGCTCAGCTGTCGTTAGCTGAGGCTGAGTGTATGCACTACTGCTGTGCTCCCTATTCATGCGATGCAAGGCAAATACATCCACAATCAGGGCCACACTGCCGTCGCCCAAAATGGTCGCTGCCGAAATGCCGGGCACTTTTTTATAATTGCTCTCCAGATTTTTCACCACCACCTGATGCTGCCCCAACAGCTGATCCACCAACAAGGCAAAGCGGGTATCTTCAGCCTGCAAAACTACGGCAATGGCCTCGGTAGGACGGTGCTCGTAGGTATCCACGGCAAATACCTCCCCCAGGGAAATGAGCGGCAAATACTCACCACGCACATACAACACATGCTCGCCACCGGTCATGGTGCGAATTTGGGCCTGCTCTGGCTGCATAGACTCCATCACATGGCTAAGCGGCAAAATGAAGACCTCCTGACCCACCTTGACCGACATACCATCCAGTATGGCCAGCGTCAGAGGCAGCACGATGCGCGTCGTCGTACCCTGCCCTTTTTGGGAGGTGACATATACATGTCCGCCCATGCCCTGTATATTACGACGCACCACGTCCATGCCCACCCCACGCCCTGAAATCTCGGTCACCTGCTCGGCTGTGGAAAACCCTGGAGCAAACAGCATTTGCCACAGCTCCTCATCTGGGATGCTCTCATTAGTGACCAAGCCCTGTTCAATGGCCTTGGCCAGTATTTTTTCCCGGTTCAGTCCGGCGCCATCATCGCTAACCTCAATGACAATATGTCCGCCCTGATGTTTAGCCGACAACGTCAACACGCCCTCCTCATCCTTGCCTGCTGCGCGGCGCGCCTGCGGCAACTCCAGACCGTGGTCGATACTATTACGTACCAGGTGAGTAAGGGGGTCGATAATGCGCTCGATCAGGCTTTTATCCAACTCAGTGGCCTGCCCAATCGTGCGCAGTCGTATTTTCTTGCCCAGACGTTGGGCATTTTCTCGTACCACGCGAGGAAATCGATTAAACACATAGTCCATGGGCACCATGCGAATCGCCATGACCGCCTCCTGCAAATCACGGGCATTACGCTCTAGTTGCTCTAGCCCATTGAGCAACCGGTCATGAACGACTGGATCCAGACTGGAGGAGGTTTGTACCAACATGGCCTGGGTAATCACCAGCTCACCGACCAGGTTGATGATCTGATCCACCCGCTCGACACCAACACGCAACGTGCTGGACTCGCCCCGACGAGTACGGGCAGGCGCAGATGAAGCGGTTTTTTTAGCCACTGCGGCAGGTTTGGCATCATGAGCGGGCTCTGGCTCGGCATCGTGATCGACCTTGGCATCGTTAGCAGACTCGGCAGTGGCTGCAGGCGCAGCCGGCGAATCAACCGAATCCTGTGGCAGGGCCGCCCAGCTGGTTTCTATCTGATCCTCATTGACCACAAAGCAGCTCACGGCAATGAGGTCTTCAACCGTCGTATCGGTTTGTAGCCAAAAGCTGATGCTCTGCTTGTCCTGTTCCTCATGCACAATATCGCCCATGATAGCCATCTCATTGCGCAAGGCATCCGCATCCTTTGGTCGAATATCGCGGATATGGACCCGCAGATACTCCTGCCCGGAGCAGGTGTTCGCGGCGCCGCTGCCAGCACCCACGGCCATCAATCGCTCGCGAATAGCCTGGCTGGCCTGAACATCGGGCTGCTGCGAATTTCTATAGGAATAGACCATATCCGCTAGCAAATCCTTGGTCTGCAAAAACAGATCGATCATCTCGGCACGCAGTTCCAGCTCGCCATCGCGCACCTGATCAAGGATATTTTCAAAGACATGGGTGGTCTCGGCCAACTCCTCAAAGGTCCCGAAAGTGGCTGCCCCTCCCTTGATAGAGTGCGCCGCACGAAAGATGGCATTCAGATCATCGGCATCCGGGTCTGCCACATCAAGCTCGAGCAGCAAGCCCTCCATCTCGGCGAGCAACTCGTCCGCCTCATCAAAAAAAGTGTCAAAAAACTGGCTTAAGTCTAAACCTGAACTCATTATGCCCCCTCAAAACTAAGGATCGACGCTA
>DATGTB010000024.1:0-24954 GCA_035302065.1 Paenalcaligenes sp.
ATTGATGGTGGTCATTTACATCATTGCCCGTATTACCAAGATGCCTACCCATCCGCGGGCCAGTCTGGGGCAGGTGCTGTCAGCGGCCAAGGATTCTTCTTGGGGCTTGCTGCTGGTATTCATTATCCTGGGGGGGATTTATGGCGGGGTGTTTACGCCCACTGAGGCGGCTGCGGTAGCAGCGGTCTATGCCTTTATCGTCGCTGTATTCATTTATCGCGATATCGGTTTCAAGGAAATCCCCAAGGTCTTTAGCGACTCGGCGCGGGTGACCGTGATGCTGATGTTCATCATTGTCAATGCCTTGCTCTTTGCTCATGTATTGACAACAGAACGCATACCGCAGGCCATTGCCGAGCAGATTATCGCCATGGAGATGGCGCCCTGGCAGTTTTTGATTGTGGTCAACCTGATTTTGCTGGCAGCGGGCGCTTTTATGGAGCCGACCGGGATCATCCTGATTTTGGCCCCGATTTTGTTCCCCATAGCCATGCAATTGGGGATCGACCCAGTGCATCTGGGAATCATCATGGTGGTCAACCTTGAGATAGGGATGATTACCCCGCCGATAGGACTCAATTTATTTGTAACGGCTGGTATTACAAGTCTGTCCATCGGCCAGGTGATACGAGCGGCCTCGCCATGGCTGATAGTCCTGTTGATTTATTTGCTGTTCATCACCTATGTGCCCTCTATTTCGCTGTGGCTGCCCGATGTTCTCAGGACCTGATAGCACGGCTAAGGGTCAGGGGTAGGCCTAAAAGTCCTTTTTGGGACAGTTGGGGACCTGCCCCCAGGCGTTGTAGGGTGCACAGTATTTATTACGTGCGGCCCAGGCACAGCTGGGGCGCTGGAAAAACCCAAGGGCCTGGCAGGCATCGAGCTCCTTTTGTAACTCGGCCTGCCAGTTGCTCCCGCCTGCGGGCAGCTGATCTGTTTGTACCACCTCCTGCGAGGGTGGGGGCGGGGGCTCGTCTGCCTCTATGGGCTGTACCCGATCCAGACGGGCTATCCCCTGTAGACCGCCGAGCTCCTCATCACGGCCCGTGATTCTGATGGCCTCACTCATGCTGATGTGGGTCGTGGCCAGTGCGATGGGCGGTCTTTCACGAAACAGATCATAGCGCTCATCAATTTCCCAGGTGACGGTTTCAGGTGTGTCCGGGATGCCCAGACGGCCATCGACCAGAGGCTGTGGGGGCTGCGCCAAAAAAGGCTTGCCATCGGCGCCCAGCACAGGCTGCTCGTACATATCGTCGTATAAAATGACCGGGGTGTCCCGCATGGGGCCATTTTCAATTAGCCAATGACCGAGCAGGTACCCTCCCCATGCTGACGCCCCGACGGCGATAAGCAAGCTGAAAATAATAAAACGCCAAGACATCATCAGAAAGGCTTGTTCAATTTTAAAAGTAAAGGAGTTATGCCGCCCATTGTAACCAAAACGTCGGTGAAAAACCCCTGTGATGGTAAATAAAGGGTAAGAAAAATATACCGCTTAATCCCCAAATACATGGCCGCTGTGTTCGCGCAGACTGTGAAACTCTATCTCGGGGTGCAGCTCCTCGGCCACTCGTAGCTGTGCCGGTGAGGAGACCAGAAATGCAACTGCGTCGACGACGTCATAGGCGATGTTGGCCTGCTGTTGATCAATAAATCGTTTGAGCGCCTCGGGGCTTTCACTGGTGACCCAGCGTGCCATTTTGTAGCTGGAAGGCTGATACCGTGCATCAACTCCGTACTCGTTTTTCAGGCGCCCGGCCACCACATCAAACTGCAGCTGCCCGACTGCCCCGAGCAGTAATGCACCGCCGGTCAGATGCGGGCGAAACACCTGTATGGCCCCCTCCTCGCCCAACTGGGTCAGTCCGGTGCGTAATTGTTTGATGCGCAGTGGATCTGCGACCTCGACTGCACGAAACAGCTCTGGAGCGAAAAAAGGCAGGCCGGTGAACTGCAGATCTTCGCCTTCGGTAAGCACGTCACCAAGCTGCAGTACCCCGTGGTTCGGTATTCCGATAATATCGCCTGCAAAGGCCTCGTCGAGGCGCTCGCGACGCTGTGATAAAAAGGTGACGACATTATTGGGTCGCATTTCCCGTTTGGTGCGCACCACGTGCAAGCGCATGCCGCGATTGAAATGCCCGGAGCTCACCCGCACAAAAGCCACCCGATCACGGTGGGCGGGATCCATATTGGCTTGTACCTTGAAAACCAGACCGGTGAATCTTTCTTCGGTGGGCTGCACCTCGCGCTGCAGAGCTTCCCGGGCACCAGGTGGGGGCGCCCAGTTGACCAGGGCATCGAGGATTTCCTGCACACCAAAATTATTGAGGGCCGAACCGAAAAAGACCGGAGTTTGCCGGGCAGCCAAAAAGGCCTCCTTGTCAAAATCCTCGACGGCGCCGGCAATCAGTTCTATTTCGTCATTGGCTGCCTGCAGCTCGCTGCCAAAACGCTCGAGGGCAGCAGGCTCATCGAGAGCTTGAACCCGCTCATTGTCTGTGGTGGGCTCGTGAGTGCCCGCCTGATAAACCTGTAGGCTTTGATCAGCAAAGGAATAGATGCCCTTGAAGTTTCTGCCCATGCCTACGGGCCAGTTGATGGGAATGGCATCCATCTCGAGGTGGGATTCTATTTCGGTGATGAGATCCAGGGGCTCCTGTGCCTCGCGATCCAGTTTGTTGATAAAGGTGATGATGGGGGTGCCCCGGCTGCGGCATACTTGCAACAGGCGTTCGGTTTGTGGCTCTATTCCGTTGGCAGCATCAATGACCATCAGGGCAGCATCCACGGCAGTGAGTACTCTATACGTATCCTCAGAAAAGTCCTGGTGCCCGGGGGTGTCCAGCAAATTGATGACGCAATCGCGATATTCCATCTGCATGACCGAGGACGCCACCGAGATACCCCGCTGCTGTTCAATCTCCATCCAGTCCGAGGCGGCATGGCGTTCGGCCTTGCGCGATTTGACACTCCCGGCGATATGAATGGCTCCGGCGAAATACAATAGTTTTTCCGTGAGTGTCGTTTTCCCTGCGTCAGGGTGAGAAATAATGGCAAAGGTGCGTCGACGCGCAACTTCTTTAGAAAGGTGTTTAGACATGAAGTAATAAAAATCTGCGGAAAATAACCCAAATGAAACGAGTACAATAACTTATTTTAACCTGTAGCTCTGCGGATGAATTTATGAATATGCATTTTAGATGGCTGTGGCTGCTTCTGTTCAGCCTTTTTCTGACCAGTTGTGGTTATAACGAGATACAGAGGCTCGATGAGCAGGTTAAATCGGCCTGGTCGCAGACGTTGAATCAATATGAGCGTCGGGCGGATCTCGTGCCCAAGCTGGTCAATTCGGTGGACGCCTTCATGACACATGAAAAGGAGGTACTGACCGAGGTGACCGAGGCGCGCTCCCGGGTTGGGCAGATTCGTATTTCTGCAGATGACCTGGATAATCCCGCCCTTATGGAACGCTTTGCCGAGGCCCAAGGGCAGCTTGGCTCGGCTCTGTCCCGTTTGTTGGCTGTTGCTGAAAATTATCCACAGTTAAAAAGTGACAGCCTGTTCCTCGATCTTTTGACCCAACTCGAGGGTACGGAAAACAGGATTGCCACTGAAAGAGGCCGCTATATACAGGCAGTGCAAAACTATAATGTGTTTATCCGGCAGTTTCCCAACGTCATCACCGCCAAGGTCCTGGGTTATCCGATTTTGGAAAATTATGGGGTAGACAGGGAGGATGCGCTGCGTCGTGATCCAGAGGTGCGTTTTGGTAATAGTCGTTAGATGGATTTTGGGCGGGTGGCTGGCGCTTTGGCTTGCTGCGTCGGGCCTTGCCATGGGGCAGACTTTGCCGGTTCCCGAGCTTAGTGGCTGGGTCGTGGATGAGGCGCAGGTATTGACGACGGCGCAGCGTCAGGCGCTGGATCAGATGCTGCAACAGTTTGAGCAGCAAAAGGGTGCTCAAATTTTTGTGCTGACCATCCCTGAGCTCGGCGATGAGGATCTGGAAAGCTATGCGCTGCGGGTTTTTGAGCAGTGGGGGGTGGGCCGCCGTTCCATCGATGATGGGGTGTTGGTGCTCGTGGCCGTTAACGACCGCAAGATGCGTATTGAGGTGGGTTATGGTCTGGAGGGGGCCGTGCCGGATATTGTGGCGGGTCGTATTATTCGTGAGCAGATGGTGCCTGCCTTTCAGCAGCAGGCCTATGCCCAGGGTCTGATGGCAGCCGCAACGCAGCTGATGCAGGCCATTGGTGCCGAGGAGCTCCCGGCGGCTTCGCAGCACAGTCAGGAGGCGGATTTGCCTGATACGATGGAGTCCATCATCATTGTGGCCATTTTGTTTGGCTTTTCCTTTCTGATCCCGCCCGTGGCTGCGGCGGCAGCGGTGGGTATTTTCATTTTTACCCTCTTTGATAGCCTGGGCTGGGCCGCGTTGGCAGCCATGGGGGCTTATTTGCTGTCATTAATGGGTAGTCTATGGCGTTTTGGGCCCGAGTCGGATACCCGCCATGTGTCGCGCTCCAAGGGGCGGCGCTATGACCATTGGGGGGGCGGTGGTGGCGGGTTTGGCGGCGGGGGCGGCATGGGCGGTGGTAGCGGTGGGGGGGCAAGTGGTGGCGGCGGCGCGAGTGGCGGTGGCGGCGCCTCCGGGAGCTGGTGAACAATTTTGGATGAAAAGATTATGTGGCGACGGTTGATACAGACCATGAGTTGGCAGCGTTGGCGGGCGCAACGCATTGCCCGACGAAATTTCCAGGCGCAGCATCTGGAGCGGATTGCGGCACAAATCAGCCAAAGCGAGGCTGGTCATAGCGGTGAGGTGGTGGTCGCCATTGAGGTGATCAGTCCCCTGCATGAGCAGGATTCGCGGATGCGGGCGCGTGAGGTGTTTGGCCGTCTGGGCGTGTGGGATACACCGCAAAATAGCGGAGTGCTGCTGTATATCGCCTTGGACCGACGTCGTATCGAGTTGATTGCTGATCGGGGTATCTCAGCCAGTGCGCAGAGCTGGGAAAAGGTTTGTACACAATTACAATCCCGTTTTGCCCGGCAGGATTATTTACCCGCTGTGATTGATGCAGTGGCAGAAATTGAGCAGATTTTGCGCCAAACTGCCCCTGCGCTTAGCGCGCGGGATACGAATGCCAATCATTTGCAGGATGCACCCGTGGTGCTGTCCCCCTGAGTATAGATGTCACGTTTGCCTCTTTCCCTGTCATTGTTACGGCGTCTGTGGTGTGTGGAGGCCATCCGGCTAAAAGAAGAGCAGTGGGGGCCATTCGCTGATGAGGCCGAGTTGCGCCGGGCCCGCAGCCAAAGTACAGAGACGAGCACGCGGATAGAAATCCGTGCGCAGCTGCTATGCGAGCGCCTGGGCTGGCTCGGACAACAGCAGACCATATTGCGCTATGGGCGCTGGGCTTTGTATGTGTGGGCGCTATTGGCGCTGTTGCTCGGCCTGGGCATGGCGCAGGCAGCGCTGGGCTTTGGCTCTGAGCGAGTCAATATTATACGTGCCTTTTTGCTGCTCTTGGGGGTGCCGACGGCGGGCTTGTTGTTGTGGGCAGGGGGGATGCTGCACCATTTGTTACGGCGCCGCCAGACCCTGGCTCTGAAGCGGCCATGGCGCTGGTTGACTGCCCGGATTGCACGTGGACCGGAGGGGCCCTTGCTGATGCAGGCGCTGATTAATGTATTACAGCGTCAGCGTTTGGGGTTCTGGTTGGTGTCCTGGGTGCATCATTTGTTTTGGGTGATTGCCCTGACAGCGGCGGCTGTGCGTTTATGGTTGTTGCTGGCCTTTAAACGTTATTTTTTTCAATGGGAAACCACTTTGCTCGATAGTGAGCGCTTTGTCCATTTGGCACAATGGGCGAGTACAGGGCTGAATTTTTTGGGGTTTGCGGTCCCTGATGAGCAAGCCATTCGTCTGAGCGATGGATTGACGGTGTTACCGCCCAGCGCCCATGCTTTGTGGGCGAGTTGGTTGATTGCCTGCGTGCTGGTTTACGGGCTTTTGCCGCGCCTGTTGTTATTGTTGCTCAGTCTGGGTTGCTATCGCTATTATCAGCGCCATGCGCAGTTGGATATGCAGCGACCTGGTCTGATGACCTTGTTGCCCCGTTTGGGAGAGACCGTTCAGGAGCTGGGGATAGACAGACCAAGCTCCCCGGATGGGGTGCCCTTGCGCAAAGAGGCGGCTCATTCTGTCGTGTGTCCCAAATTGCGCACCTTTGTCGTGGGTATGGAGTTAGCCCCGGATTTCAGGCCGGAGCAAGCGCCCTGGCCTGAGCATTGGCAATGGCTGGGGGTGGTTGATAGTCGGGCGCAGCGCCAGGCCTTGATTGATCGCTTGCAGCAGGATCCTCCCGAGCATGTAGTGATGTGGTGCGATGGGGAGCAAACACCGGACCGGGGTTTGATGGCCTGGTTGGTAGAGGTGGGTAGTTACGCTGATAACGAGACCGTTGTGGTTGAGTTGGGCTGCGCCGAGCCGACTCGGGCGAGCATGCAGCTGGCCTGGCAGCAGCGCCTGGAGGCCGCTGGACTCAAAACGGTATACTTCAGCTTTGATTCTTTTTTGCACAGTTTGCTGGCAATAAGCGCTCATGATGGTCAAGACGACAGAAATTAATCCGACCCTGTCTTTGCAGGTGGCCGTAGTAGGCCACACAAATACGGGTAAAACCTCGCTACTACGCACATTGACCCGTAAACGGGCCTTTGGGCAGGTGCAGCCTGGTCCGGGGACCACACGTCATGTCGAAGGCGTACGAATCGAGGTGAGCGCTCAGGGTAGCCTGTCCTTGTTTGATACCCCGGGGATAGAGGACAGCATGGCCTTGCTGGATTATATAGAGGGGCTGGTGGGGGCGAATCATCGCATTGATGGACCGGAACGTATCCAGCGTTTTTTGGACAGTCCGGAGGCCAGAGCCCGCTTTGAGCAGGAGGCTCGTGTGCTCAGGCAGCTGTTACGCAGTGAGGCGGGACTTTATGTCATTGATGTGCGCGATCCGGTTTTGGCCAAATACAAGGATGAGCTGCGCATTTTGTCCTGGTGCGGGAAACCACTGTTGCCGGTGCTGAACTTTTTGCAGCATCAGCCCACCCGTATTGCGGACTGGGAGGCGGCGCTGGCTGATTTGGGGCTGCATGTGCAAGCTCATTTTGATACGGTAGCGCCCGCTCTTGATGGGGAAATACAGCTTTATCAAAAGCTGTCCCTATTGTTGAATCAGCGTTATCGTTTCTTGCTTGAGGGGCTTTCCACACAGCTCAGGCAGCAAAGGCAGCAGCGTTTGGCTGATGCCAAGTTGTTATTGGCCGAGTGTCTGGTGGATGTGGCGGCCTGGCAGCTGAGTTGCTCGGCCGAGCCAGCCGAGCTGCAGGCCCAGGTGCAAGCCATGCAGCAGCTGGTTCGGGATCGAGAGCAACGATGTGTGCAAGCACTTTTGACCCGCTATCAGTTTTCCCCCGAGGATGTGTTGCCACAGGATTTTGATGTGGACGGTTATCGCTGGGGCACGGATTTATTTCATCCCGAGGCCCTCAAGCAGCTCGGGATACAAATAGGCAAGGGGTTGGCCACTGGTGCCGTAGCAGGCGCCACTTTTGATTTATTGACCGCCGGGCTCAGTTTGGGCACAGGCACGTTGGTGGGGGCAACGGTGGGCGGGGTCTGGCAAGGGGTGAATCAGTGGGGGCAAAAAATCATGCAAAGGTGGCGAGGGCAAGCCGATCTGGCCGTCAGTGATGAGGTGCTGCGCGCTCTGGCCTTGCGCCAGCTCGCCCTGATCAGGGCGTTGGAGCAGCGTGGTCATGCGGCCCAAACCCCGATTACCCTGGTGGTGACACCAGGGCAGTCCGGGGCGGCAGGGCTGCATTTTGATTGGCGTAGTGACCCATTGCCGCCTGTATTAGTGCAGGCGCAGCACCATCCACAGTGGTCCGGCCTGCTTTACCCGGATACCGATAGTGAACGTCGGCAGGCGGCCATACGGGCTTTGGCCGCTCAGCTGGAAGCCTCCCCGGAGGCCAGGGACTGATGGGGGGCACACAAAAACTGTAGCAGGCGGTCAAAAAAGATTTCTGCCGCCTGAACTTGCTCGATGCTGATGTACTCATTGGGCTGGTGAGCCTGATCAATGGCCCCCGGACCGCATACAATGGCATCAAAACCGGCGGTCTGAAACTGCCCGGCCTCGGTGACAAAAGGCACTACCTGTGGCTTGAAGCCGGGAATGAGATGAGCAAGCAATTCATACGCCTGTCCCTGCGGGTTGTCAAAAGCCGGTACCTGGGCCGTGATTTCTGTTTGAACACTAATCTGCGGAGCAATGGTGCGCAACGGTGCCAATAATTGTTCGGCATAGGTGTTGAGGCGTTCGAGGTATGGCTCAGCGCTATCTCCTGGTAAACAGCGAATATCCCAATGAAATGTGCAGTTGCCGGCAATGATATTGGTGGCGGTACCGCCTTTGATCATGCCGGTATGCAAGGTGGTGTAGGGCGGCTCAAAGGGGCTGTCGGTCTGTGCTTGCTGCTGGTTTTCCCGCATCATTTCGTCGATGAAGCCAATCAGCCGGGCCGCCAGGGTAACGGCACTGACCCCGCGCTGCACCTGGCTGGAGTGGGCTTCATGGCCGCGGATGGTGGTACGCAGGGTGGTGATGCTTTTATGCGCCACCACCGGCTCCATCGAGGTGGGTTCACCGATAATGACCGCCCGCGGTTGCGGATACAGTTTTTTGAGGGTTTCGATCAGCGCCGGCGCCCCCAGGCAGCCGATTTCCTCATCATAGCTAAAGGCCAAAAGCACCGGGTGTTTCAAAGGGGCCTGTACCAGCGCCGGCACAGCCGCTAACGCCAACGCCAAAAAGCTTTTCATATCAGCGGTACCCCGACCGTATAGTCGTCCCGCGCGCTCAGTCAACACAAAGGGATCGCTCTCCCAGTCCTGCCCCTTTACCGGGACCACATCGGTGTGTCCGGACAAGACCACGCCGCCGGCGACCTCGGGCCCGATGCAGGCCAGCAGGTTGGCCTTGTTTTGTTGTTCGTTATAGATCAGCTGACTCTCCACCCCGTGTTGTTGGAGATAATCCTGAACGTATGTGATCAATGCCAAATTGGAATGCTGCGAAATCGTATTAAAGGAAACCAATTTTTCTATCAACTCACGGCTTTCTGGGCGCATAAAATACTCCTGTCATAATGGAGAGGGATAATAGGGTATTTTTATCATTTAACGGTGCGAGGAACTACTCAGGTGAAACGTGTATTTATAGGTTTGTGGCCTGATGAAAACACAGTACGGGCCATTGAGCCGCTCGCCGAATCGGCCTTGCGGCATTGTGGTGGACGTGCTTTGCACGCGCATCACTGGCATATTACTCTGGCATTTTTGGGTGCTTTGGATACCTGTACTGTACAGCAGTTATGCATGCGCAGTCAGCAATGGCAGATACCGGTTGGTCCCTTTTGGGTGGATCATTACGGGGTATTTGAGCAAAGTCGGGTGCTCTGGCTCGGGAGTCATCAGCAGCCTTCGCTGCAAATCATGGCTCATGGTTTTCAAATCCTGTGGGCCGAGCTGAAAGCGTTGGGCATGCAACCCGAACGCCGGCCCTTTACCCCGCATATATCCCTTTTGCGCCGTGCTGATAATTTGGACGTGACGCAGCTGCCGGCCTTTAGACCTTTTGCATGGCAATCTGCAGGCTGCTACCTGATGGCGTCGCGACCTTCCGCGGCAGGGACTGATTACCGGCCGTTGGCACCAATCAGGATAAAAAGCTATAAAGGCCAGAAATAAAGCAATAATGGGATGGTGGTACAGACAATCAAAACATCCAGCGGCAGTCCCAGACGCCAGTAATCACCAAACCGAAAGCCGCCGGGTCCCAGAATCAAAGTGTTGTTTTGATGGCCGATAGGGGTTAGAAAAGCACAGGAGGCGCCAATGGCCACCGCCATTAAAAAAGTATCCGTGCTGACCTGCAGCTGCTGGGCGGTCTGGATGGCAATGGGACTCATGATGGCAGCAGTTGCGGCGTTATTCATCAGGTCTGACAACAACATGGTGGTGATCATCATGAGGCTAAGCGCCCAGAGGGCATCCCCCTGGGCCAGCTGGTGGAGCACAAACTCGGCAATCAGGCGGGCGGCCCCCGTATGCTCGATGCCCTGTGCGACCGGAATCAGGGCAGCCAGTAATACCACAACGGACCAGTCCACGGCCCGGTAGAGATTGCGTACAGCAACCACATTAAAAAGAACCAGCAATAAAATACCAAATATAAAACTCAGCGCTGCAGACCACCAGCCCAAGGCGGCGCTACCCACAGCAAAGACCATGACAGCACTGGCGATGCCCATGTTGCGTCTATTGGGTACGCGTAATTCGCGGGCAGCCAGAGGGGCACAACCACTGCTTTGGCCAAACTCAAATACCTGCTCCAAAGGCCCTTGCATGAGCAAGACATCACCGGTGCGCAGGATGGTGCGCCGGGGGCGATGGCGCAAGCGTTTGCCCTGCCGGGAAATGGCCAGCAAATTGATCTGATACTGACTGCGCAAACGGACATCGGCCGCCGTTCGGCCTATGAGCATGGAGCCAGGCAGGACGACCAACTCGACTAGCTCGCTAAAGGCATCCTCACCCGACTCCCTGCGCTCGGTCGCCCCCTCGCCAGCGGTCTCGCCCTGTGAGTCCTGTGCCCGGGATGCCAAGGCGTCTTGCTCCTGCTCATTATGAGCGGTGGCTTGCTCTGCTGCCTCCTGGTTTTTTTTGGGCTTATCCTCATTGAAGACCAGCCCCAGTGTGCTGAGCACCTTGGTGAGTTTTTTTGGATCGGCTTCCAGCAACAAGACATCGTGGGGCCGTAGCTTGAGCGTTCTGTGGGGAGCGTTAATGCGCAGATTTTGTCTTAAAAAGCCCACAATCTGGGCGTCAGATTCCTGTAGCTGGGCCTCCAGCTCGGCGATACGCATACCCACTGCCTTGGTGTCGGGCAACACTCGGGTTTCAGTCAGATAGGTAGCGGTATCAAAGCCGGTCACCCCGGCCTGCAGGCGTTTGGGAATGAGCTTGGGACCTATCCAGGAAATGAATAATACGCCGATGATGGCTACTGTACCCCCTACCGGGGTGAAATCAAACATGGCAAAGCCCGCACCGTCGCTGCTGGCCTGGCGACGAAAGCCGGACACAATCAGGTTAGAGGGGGTACCGATCAGGGTGGTCAGCCCGCCCAGAATCGTGCCAAAGGCCAGTGGCATGAGGACGTGGCCAGGGGGCAGTTGCAGGCGCTGAGCGGTTTGCAGGGCAACGGGCATGAGCAAGGCCAGGGCACCGACATTATTCATGAAAGCAGAAAAAAAGGCTCCCAGTACCGTGACTGACAGGATGGCCAGAGTATGGGACTGTGTTTTGGGCAGGGCATGCTCGGCAATGACATCGACGATCCCGGTGCGCTCGAGCGTATCGCTGAGAATGAGTACCCCGACAACGGTCACCACCGCCGGATGACTAAAGCCAAAAAAGGCATCCTGACCACTGACAATCCCAGTGGCAGTGCACGCCAACAGGGCGGCAATTGCCACCACGTCATGGCGCCAGCGGCCATATAAAAACAGACCGATGGTGACCGCAAGTATCGCCAATGCAAGCCAAGCAGTATTAAACATGAATCCGGCCTCGAACCGTTCACAAGGCTATATACTCTACTATAAATTTGCCTGCTAACCCATTATGTTTTTCATCAACGCGAGGGAAATACAGTGTTTTATGAGCATAAAAGCGAGCAATTACTCTCCAGGAAGCACTTCACCTATCGGTTGTTGCATCATTTTTTCCTGGCCCTGCTCATAGTTTTTGCTACCTTGGCCATAGGGGTGATAGGCCATTTTATCTGGGGCGGAGAAAACCTCCACGATGCCATCTTGAATGCGGCCTTTGTGATGGGCGGTCTGGGCATTGTGCAGATGCCGGAAACCAATTATGGCAAGCTGTTTTATGCCTTTTACGGGATTTTTGTGGGCTTGAGCTTTGCGGCCTCGGTGGGGATTGTGCTGGCGCCCGTTGCTCACCGCATCATGCATATATTGCATCTGGAAAGCCTGGTACAGGATGAGCAGGATGAGCAGTGAAGAGGCTGGCTATTGAAAATCAAGCAGCAGGGTCGGGAGCTCGCTCATGTGGGTAAAGGTGTGGTGGGCCCCATCGAGCAGCGCCTGCTCAGGACTACTGCGGGCTGTATAGGCAAACACCACTGCCCCGGCAGCCACTGCTGCCCGGATGCCAATGCTGCTGTCCTCGATCACAGCGCTATGCCGGGCAGGAATGCCCAACGCCTTGATGGCTCGTATATAAACATCAGGGTGGGGCTTGTTGCGCGGGGTGTCCGCACCACTGTAAATATGGGGGGCAAAATAATCGAGTAATTGCAGGAGCTTGAGCTGTTTAGTGATGGTGTTGTATTTGGCCGCGGAAACGCAGGCCATCTTGCCGGCCCAATAAGGCTGCAGGATGCGCAGCGTATCCTGCACGCCCTCGATGGCCTGCACCGGCTGCTGGGCACTGAGCGGGCTTTTGACCAGGACCCCGTCGTAATCAAACAATATGGCTTGGATCGGCATTGGCTCTTCTTTATTTACTCGTGATGCATTTAGTTTACACTTGGGTCAGTAGTGCTATCAAAGGCTTTGACTCAAAAGGTTCATACAATAATTGGATCATAGGTAATCATTAAATGACGTCAGTGCATAAAAACAGCTTACAACAAGAAAAATGGCAGTTCTGGATTGATCGTGGCGGTACTTTTACAGATATCGTGGCCCGGGCTCCGGACGGTACTTTAAAGACACATAAACTACTTTCTGATAATCCGGCTCATTATGCCGATGCAGCCTTGGCAGGCATACGCGAGCTGTTAGGGGTGGCGATGCAGGCGCCCATTCCGGTGGAGCAGCTCGAGGTGGTCAAAATGGGGACCACCGTAGCTACCAACGCCTTGCTCGAGCGCAAGGGCGAGCCGACCGTGCTTTTCATCACCAAAGGCTTTCGTGATGCACTCAAAATCGGTCATCAGGCACGACCAGATATTTTTGCCCGGGAAATTCACCTGCCCGAGGTCTTGTATCAGGAGGTCGTCGAGGTTCAGGAGCGGGTGCGGGCAGATGGCGAGGTACTGACGCCCATCAATGAGGCGCAGGTGCGTCAACAGTTGGCCCAGGCTTATGAGGCCGGGTTTCGCTCCATTGCCATTGTCCTCATGCACGGCTATTTGCATACCCGGCATGAGGAGCTAATTGCCCAATGGGCCCGGGAGCAGGGCTTTGAGCAGATCTCTGTATCGCACCGTACCAGTCCGCTGATGCGCATTGTCGGGCGGGGCGACACCACGGTGGTGGATGCCTATTTATCACCGATTTTGCGGCGTTATGTGAACCGCGTGTCCAGTGAGCTCAAGGACACCCGCCTGATGTTCATGCAGTCTAATGGGGGCCTGACCGCGGCCGATCAGTTTCAGGGCAAGGATGCGGTATTGTCCGGCCCGGCCGGCGGAATTGTGGGTATGGTGCGTACCGCACAGGCCTTGGGCATAGAGACGATGATCGGCTTTGATATGGGCGGGACCTCAACCGATGTCTCTCATTTTGGCGGCGAGTACGAGCGGGTCTTTGATTCAGAGGTGGCCGGCGTGCGTTTGCATGCCCCCATGATGAATATCCACACTGTGGCTGCTGGTGGGGGCTCTATTGTTTCTTTTGACGGGGCGCGCATGCGGGTCGGGCCGGATTCTGCCGGGGCCTATCCCGGTCCGGCCGCCTATAGAAATGGTGGGCCGCTGACTGTGACGGACTGCAATGTGATGTTGGGCAAGGTACAGCCAGATTTTTTCCCCAAAATCTTTGGCCCCGAGGGGGATCAGCCGCTGGATGTGGAAACGGTACAGCAAAAATTCGCCGCCTTGAGCAAGGAAATCGAGCAGGCCACCGGACAAAAGAGCAGTCCGCACGAGATTGCCGAGGGCTTTATCCAGATCGCCGTCTCCAACATGGCCAATGCCATCAAGAAAATCTCTATTGAGCGCGGCTACGATGTGAGCCAGTACACGTTGGTGTCTTTTGGCGGCGCCGGGGGGCAGCATGCCTGCCTGGTCGCTGATGCCTTGGGCATCTCGCAGGTATTGATTCATCCCTTTGCCGGGGTCCTGTCCGCCTATGGCATGGGCTTGGCTGATATTACCGCCATGCGTGAGCACAGCATCGAGTTGCGCCTCAGTGCGGAAAACCTGCCGCGTTGTGAGCAGGTGCTATCTGCCCTGCAGGCAGAGATCACACAGGAATTGCTGGATCAGGGCATCGAGCCTGATCACATGGCGTACAAACTACGCGCCCATGTGCGCTACGAGGGGACGGACTCCCCACTGGTGGTTCCTTATGGATCGGTGGCTGCCATTCAGGCTGCGTTTGAGCAAAGCTATTTACAGCGTTATAGCTTTTTAATGCCAGAAAAACCCATTGTGATCGAGGCCGTGTCTATCGAAGGCGTGGGTCAAAGCGGGGTGCAAATCGAGCCGCAGGACTTGCAGGATTTACCTGTCCTGCAGCAGGCTCCTGCGGCAGTGGCCCAGGCAGCGCTGTTCTCGCAAGGGGAGATGCACCAAACAGCGGTGTATCAGCGGGATGATTTACCCATTGGCAGTCATATTTTGGGACCCGCCATCATTTGTGATGCCAGCGGGACCACCATTATTGAGCCGGACTGGCAGTTGCGGGTGCTTCAGGGAGGTGAGTTTTTGCTCACCCGGGCGGTGGCCCGCCCACAGCGCTTTGCCATCGGCACCGAGGTGGATCCGGTCATGTTGGAGATTTTCAATAATCTTTTCATGGCGGTAGCAGAACAGATGGGCGCCACTTTGGGCAACACGGCTTTTTCCGTCAATATCAAGGAGCGGTTGGATTATTCTTGTGCGATTTTTGATCAACAGGGTCATCTGATTGCCAACGCCCCGCATATGCCCGTGCATTTGGGTTCGATGGGTGAAAGCATCCGTACCATCATCCGGCGTAATCAGGGGCGTATGCGACCGGGTGATAGCTATGTGCTCAATGACCCTTATAACGGCGGCACCCATCTGCCCGATATTACGGTCGTGACCCCGGTCTTTGACAAAAGTGGGCAGGATATCATTTTCTATGTCGCTTCGCGTGGGCATCATGCCGATGTAGGCGGCATTACTCCGGGCTCCATGCCTCCCATGAGTAAAACCGTGGTCGAGGAGGGCGTACTGATCGATAATTTCAAGCTTGTTGAGGATGGGCGCATGCGCGAGGCCGAGTTGCGTGAGCTCTTGGGCTCCGGTCCCTATCCGGCCCGTAACCCCGAGCAAAACATTGCGGATCTGCGGGCTCAGCTGGCTGCCAATGAAAAGGGGGTGCAGGAGCTGCACCGTATGGTAGATACCTATGGCCTGGAGGTGGTGCATGCTTATATGCAGCATGTGCAGGATAATGCCGAGGAGGCTGTACGGCAGGTAATAGGCGTCCTGCAGGATGGGGCTTTCAGCTATGAGTTGGATAATGGCGCCCAGATACAGGTCGCCGTGCGGGTCAATAGACAAGAACGCAGCGCTGAAATTGATTTTACCGGGACCTCGGCGCAGCTGGAGGATAATTTCAACGCTCCGGCTGCGGTCTGTATGGCTGCAGTGCTATATGTCTTTCGTACGTTGGTCAACGACGATATCCCCATGAATGAAGGTTGTCTCAAGCCCCTGAATGTCATCATTCCAGAGGGTTCCATGCTGAATCCCCACTATCCCGCCGCAACTGTGGCCGGCAATGTGGAAACCTCACAGTGTATTACAGATGCCTTGTATGGGGCCTTGGGGGTGATGGCAGCGGCCCAGGGTACGATGAATAACTTCACCTTTGGCAATGAAAATTATCAATACTATGAAACCATTGCCGGCGGCTCAGGGGCGGGTTTTATTCATCGTGCAGATGGCGGCACGCACTATTTTGCAGGGACTGATGTAGTGCAAACGCATATGACCAACTCCCGGCTGACCGATCCCGAGGTGCTGGAATGGCGTTATCCAGTCTTATTGCAGGAGTTTTCCATCCGCGCCGATAGTGGCGGGACAGGGAAAAAACGGGGCGGACATGGGGCCACTCGTAAAATTTGCTTTCTGCAACCCATGACTGCAGCCATCCTCGCCAATCGTCGCCGCCTGGCGCCGTTTGGTTTACAAGGGGGGGGCAACGCCAAGCCGGGGCGCAATTATGTGTTGCGCCAGGATGGCACGCGTGTGGAGCTGGCGGCCACGGGTTCGGTAGAAATGCAGGCCGGTGACGTATTTGTCATCCATACGCCAGGCGGCGGAGGCTTTGGCACCCCGGATGAGGCCTGAGTTGGGGAGGCATTGGCCGGCCTGCGCGCCGGCTATTTTATTTTGCAGGTGTTGATGCCCAAAATTTTATAAATGGGGCAATTTCCAATCAGCCCGGTGGCCAGCGGAATGACGCCAATCCAGGCCCAGGGCCCGAGCGTTTTGGTCAAGGCCAGCAAAATCAGCACGACGCCCACAACAATACGTAATGTTTTATCAACACCACCTACATTTTTAGTCATGATCTACTCCTGTAAATTGAAACAATTAAGATCATTATAGATTATTTGGGCGTTTTAAAACATGAGCAAGGCTGTATTTTGTTGTTGCCCGAGTTTCTGATGCCGTTGCGCTGCCAATAGCACCTCGGCCCAGCTGTGATAGCCGGCGCGCAAGGCCTGTTGCTTTAAAATGAGCAGTAATTCGGCTGTGGCCAGGGCATCACCCAGGGCATTGTGCCGCGTACTGTTGTCCAGGCCAAAATGATTGAGCCAATCATCGAGATAAATCAGTCCGTTATGCCCCGGATTGAGTAACGGTGCCAACAGGGCAATATCAATGGGAGCCGGGTCATAGTGCACTCCCAAATACTGTTGCACGGCGCGACTGAGCATATGCCGGTCAAATTCAGCATGAAAGGCAAACCAGAGATGGTTTTGTGCATAGTGCAAAAAGCTTTCCAGGGCGGTTGCCGGGTCCTTGCCTTGTTGTAAATCGTGTTGAGTCAGGCCATGGATTAGTTGACCATCACGGGGGTATTTATCCAGGGGGATATTGAGAAGCTCATAAAATGATGAGCGCATGGGCAGGCCGGCAGGCAGGATTTTGACCGCACCTATGGAAATGACCTGATCCTTGCGTTGATTCAGACCGGTCGTTTCCAAATCAAAGACAACCAAAGGGGTATCTGTAATAGGCTGCTTTGCACTGGGCACGGGCCAACAGGGCGGTGTCTTTTTTTCACTTCGTGGTGGCCAGAGGCGCCGAAAAAAACCATGTGTATTCATAGACGATACCTGTATTTCAACAGTGCCTGTATATAGCGGGTTTGGCGCAAGGCCTCCCGGAGCATGCGTTGCTGCAAGGTATTGAGCTCATTGATCCGGATGCGGTTGGATAGGGGTTCTTGGCGCTCTGCCTGCTGTTGATGCTGCTGCAGGCGCAAGAGGTTGAGATAACGGTAGGCCTCTGTCCACTGCTCTGCTTGTCGGGCACTGATGACCTCCTGCTTGGCCAGTGCGGCGATGCGCTTATAGGTAGAAGCAGAGGGAATCTGGTGAGCCAGACTCAGTACTCGGATGGCATCCACTATGGGCGCCAGTACGTGATGCTTGAGATCCAGCTCGGCTTTGAATTGTCTGGTGGTTTGTGCCAGCCAGGTACGCAATTGGCTTGGCGGCGGGGGGTAATTGAGTGCCGCTTGGGCGAGGACACGCAAAAAGGCCGGATACTGGGCGCTATACTGGAAAATATGCTGCTGCAGCGCATCAAAACCCAGATCGGGCCCCCACAGGATCCGTAAATCAAAAAATATGGATGCCTCCAGTACGTGCCGGGGATCGGGTTCCCGGATGATATCTTCAAAACGATGAAACCACTCCTGTTTTGAAAGACAAAGCTGTGGATTGGAAGCCATGATACGACCCGGGCATAAACTCATCCCGCAGGCATCGAGGGCGTCATTGATGTCGCTGGCAATGGGCAATAGCTGAGTGCGTATTTGCTCGGCATGCTGTGCATCCCGGGCAGCAAATATAATGGCATTATCCTGATCGGTAAAAAGGGTTTGCTCCTCGCGGGCTTCACTGCCAAAAGCCAGCCAGTTAAATTGAATTTCAGGATGATCATGTTTTGCCAGAATCAGCTCGATGCAACGGGTCGTAATGTGGTCATTGAGCTGGGTAATGACCTGAGTGATTTGCTGGGCGTTGGCTCCATGAGCCAGCATATTTTCTATCAGCTTGACGATCTGCTGACGCAACTGCTGTATATGCTGCACACTGGGGGCATAGCGCAAGGCACGGGCCAGATGCACCAGATCCACCCTTTGTAGCGCAAATAAATCACGCTCTGAAACCACCCCGACCAGCTCATTTTTTTGCACCAGGGCAATATGACCGATATAGTGCTGCGCCATAATCAGTGCGGCATCAAACCCGCTATCTTGTGGGTGCAGACAGATAGGATCGGGCGTCATGAAGGCACTGATGGGCTCACGTAGGGGGTTGCCCTCGGCAGAGGCGATCACCCGCCGCAGATCGCGCAAGGTAAAAATGCCCAGGGGCTGTTTGGCCTCATCGGTAATGATGATACTGCCCACCTGATAGGTATGCATCATCATGACGACCTGCCTGAGTGCCGTATCCGGCCCACAGCGTATCGGATCACGCACAGCCAGCTGACTGAGTGGATGATGCAAGGAATAATGCGTGCCCAGCTGCGCATAGGCCTGCGCTTGCACTTCCTGCTGCAGATCATCCAAAAAGGTGCTGATACCGCGAATGGCATAGTCATGCAAAGGGGCGGACAGTTTAAGCAAATGGGCCAAATCATCCGCCTGCAGCACCAGGCAAAAACAATCCTCGGTAGCGGTATAGGTGGTTTCTGTAGGCCGTTCGCGTAATAAGGCCGTCAGCGGAAAGCTATCGCCCGTAGACAGGGTAAATTGCTCGATCTCTGCGGGGAAGTCGGGGTTGGGCTGCTGACCCTCGACCATCCCCTGTCGAATGATGTACCAGTGCTTGGGCTGACCGGCCTGCGGTGAGGTAATGACCTCGCCGGCAGCAAAAAAGCTCAGCCAGGCGCGCTCGATCAGCAAGAACAAATGATTGGGCTCCATCTGGTTAAATGGAGGGCAGCCCCGCAACAGATTAAATATTGCCTGGCTGCTTTGCTGTACGGCCGTGTGCGCAGCGGTTGTGTTTTTATGTGAGCGGCTCATGTTGACTTGTCACCTCCTGACTACTGCTTTAACACAAAAAACAAGGCCTTTGTGTTTGTTTCACACTAAAGTCTGAGCCGATGCTGAGTGGTTATCAGGGCACTAACTGCTCATTATTAATGCTCAGTGATTGCAGCTGCCAACGATCGTTATCCAGGTCGTAGCTCAGTTCGGCCTGATAGGATTTTTTAATCTCGCCCTCGGGTTCCCGATCAAATACAGTGCCCAGCACCTCAAACTCACAGGGCTCGATGACCTTGGATTCCGGCTTGGGGACGATGGGAAACTCAGCACCCGAAGGGGTATGCAAAAACTCCCTGACAAAGCTCTGTGAGGCGTTATACGCTGCCAGGATGTCATTACAGGCCGCCGCTGTCTGACTGCTCTGACGCTTTTCTATCGCCTGGGGGCTTTCATAAATGAAGCCATACCAAAGTGCAACCAGAATAAAGACGATAATGGAAAGCCACAGAATGCGCCGACCCTTTTGTTGTTGTTGACGATTTTGGGTGGGCTGCTCGCCTGCTTCCGGGTTGGCGGCATCCCTGAAGCCGGTATGAAAGCCATAATAAATACCCACCAATGCAATGATGGCGATGATGACAGCGATATAGATCATAAGGTTCTATCCTGACGATAATTCATGAAGGGGGTTATCTGACAAGCATAAAGAAAACCGCTTGGTTATGCACCAAGCGGCGACCTCATCAGACAAATGAGTGGACGGGATTAAAATAGCCCCATCGGATTATCATCATAACTGACCAACACGCATTTGGTTTGCTGGTAGTTGGCTAATGCCATTTTATGAGTCTCGCGGCCGATGCCGGATTGCTTATACCCCCCAAAGGCAGCATGCGCCGGGTAAACATGGAAGCAATTGGTCCACACCCGACCGGCCTTGATACCGCGTGCTACCTTGTAAGCTGTGGTTCCATTGCGTGACCACACTCCGGCGCCCAGGCCATAAATGGTGTCATTGGCAATTTCCAGCGCCTCATCCATGTCTTTGAAAGTGGTGACCGCAGCAACCGGGCCAAAGATCTCCTCCTGAAAGACCCGCATATCGTTTTTGCCCAGCAGCAAGGTTGGCTGTATATAGAACCCCTCATCCAGGCCCTCGTCTGGCGTATAGCGCTCGCCTCCGGTCAGGCAGCTCGCCCCCTCTTCGCGGCCCAGATTGATATAGGACATGATGCGATCAAACTGCTCTTGGGAGACCTGGGCGCCAATCATTGTATCTGCCTTGAGCGGATGGCCGGTGCGGATGTTCTGGACACGCTCGATAGCCTTTTCGATAAGCTGTTCGTAAATGGACTCCTGTATCAAGATACGTGAGGGGCAGGTACAGACCTCGCCCTGATTCAGGGCAAACATGGCCAGACCCTCGATGGCCTTTTCCAAAAAGGCGTCATCCCTGTCCATCACATCAGCAAAGTAGATATTGGGGCTTTTACCGCCCAACTCAACGGTAGCAGGGATGAGATTATCCGCCGCCTGATGCAGGATATGCTTACCCACCGGAGTGGAGCCGGTAAAGGCAATTTTGGTAATGCGGGGGTTGGAAGCCAGCGCCTGACCGGCCTCCTCACCATAACCATTAACGACATTGACGACCCCGGCGGGGAGCAGATCACCGATGATTTCCATCAATAACAAAATCGAAGCGGGTGTTTGCTCGGCCGGTTTGAGCACGACCGGACAGCCAGCGGCCAGAGCCGGCGCCAGCTTCCAGGCGGCCATCAGTATGGGGAAATTCCACGGGATGATCTGCCCGACTACGCCGATAGGCTCCTGGAAATGGTAGGCAACGTGTTGATCATCAATCTCTGAAATCCGGCCCTCCTGAGCGCGTATACAACCGGCAAAATAGCGGAAATGGTCTGCCGCCAGGGGAATATCAGCCGCCCGCGTCTCGCGCAAGGCCTTGCCATTGTCAATACTCTCGGCCACCGCCAACAGCTCGAGATTGTCCTCGATGCGATCAGCAATGCGCAAAAGGATATTGGCGCGCTCAATGGCAGATGTTGTGCCCCATTGCTGCGCTACCGCATGAGCGGCATCCAGGGCGAGCTCAATGTCGTCTTGCCCCGAACGGGGCACCTCGCAAAAGGCCTCACCAGTGATGGGAGAAATATTTTCAAAATACTCACCACTCACGGGTGGTACCCAGCGCCCACCGATGTAATTGTCATATCTTTTTTTAAAGGGGAAGGCTACCTCAATACCGTATTGCTTGAGATCAGTAAGTTTCATGGTTGTCTCCTTGTGGGATGAATCATTGTCATTATTGTTTCTCATAGATCGTATCTGCTAATTTTTATCTAAAGCCATTGCCTTCTTTTTGTCAAGAAAAAAACGCCTTGAGGGTATAAACCCCAAGGCGTTATATAGGCAGCAATAATATAGATTTAATTTACCATCATCAGGCTGCGCATGAGAGGCATTCATCCGCTACAACCACTCCGCTCTTGGAGTAGAAGTAGTATTGACTGAGGATGTTTTCATCGAGGAATGCCTTGGTCATGAGCTCGGCAATTAGATCCTCGGAGCCCTCATCAGCGACAAAGAAGTTGAGCGACTGCCCCTGACAGGTGTATTGCTGACGTAAGGAGGCATGACGCAGTATCACGCGCTGATCAATCTCGTAAGCATTTAAAAACAGCTGCTTTTCATCAGGGGTTAGCCAATCCACATGCTGCACACTGCCGACGTTGTTGATGATATCGCGAATGGTGTCCTCGCTATAGACCCCTTTGGCCTTCATGGTCTCATAAAACACTGGCGGGATGCGTCGTAACTCACCTACAGCCGAAGCCATGTCAAAGACCATTCCTGCATCCGGGGACCAGGACTCGCTAACCCCGCCCATTAACAGGGCAGTGGATTTGGTGGGCGCATAAGCCACGCGGTGGGTATTGCGAACCCCATAGCCTTCGCACCACTCGGGCTCGCCAAACTTTTGTGCCAGCCACTTGGATGCCCGTAGCGACTCATCATGGATATGCTTGGCGATTTTGGTGGACAGGAACTGTGCCTCCAGGCTGCCGTAGGGGATACCCTTGGATTGCAGGTAGGTATGAAAGCCCATGGCACCCAGACCGATGGCACGTCCCTTGATAGTGAACTCACGTACCTTTTCAAGGCCGGGCACACCCTTGCTCTTGGTAATGAAATCCTGGCATAGGCAGTCGAGAAATACCGTTGCTATGAAGACCGACTCGGAATCCTTGATTCTATCCCAGTGCACCAGATTCATGGAAGCCAGAATACAGGAGTAGGTGTACTCCTCTGAGCTATGCAGCATGATTTCGGTACACAGGTTAGTGGCCTTGACGTCCAGACCATGATCGATATACATCTGCGGGCGCTGGCGATTGGCCTTGTCAATGAAAAAGAAATAACCTTTTCCAGTGACCAGCTTGACATAGAGGGCGCGCGAGAAACGGCGGTTGGCCTCCTCGTCGCCATTTTGCAGGGCCTGAATAAAGCTATCGCGCACCGTCCAGCCAAAATTCTTGCCATCCGGATCGCGCATGAGCATATCCACGGCCTCATCCCAATCGGGATGCTCTATATCCAGGTAACAGGCGACTGCACCACGACGATTGCCGCCCTGACTGATTTTGGAGGCACAGGTGAAATAGTCCTCCATCACCGGCACGGGCCCGCTGGCCTGACCGCCGGCAGTGATGGGGGCACCGCGGGGGCGAATGCTGCTAAAGTCGGCACTGGTACCAAAGCCGTTTTTGGATAGCAGCGCCATCTCCTTGAGTCCATCATAAAAGGACACCACACTATCACCGACAAACTGCCCCGAACACGAGACATTCATCCCGCGGTCCGTGCCCGTGTTGGAAAGGGCGGGTGTGGCGGGTGACAGAATTCCGTCCCAGAGCTCATTAAAGAAAAGCTCCTCCCACTTTTCCTCCTCGCCCACCATATACTGGGCGAGGGTTTTGGCGATTGTACGATGACGACCAAGAAGAGCGGGCTCATCCTTGTATTGGTATTTTTCCTTGAAGAGCTGCCAACCCTGAGTGATATACCAGGGAGGTAAATGGCCGCGTTCCTGCAGCTCCTTGCGCTCTGCGCTCAGGCGCTCGAACATTTCGATGCGCTCTTCGCTGATTCCTGACTGCCTAAATGACATTTTCCACCTCTGGTCTGAATGTGAGTTTGAAACGATCCCAGTTGCGACGGTACTGGATTTGGGTACCGGCAAAGAAATCCGGAACCTTGACGGTGTTGAGTTGGTTATAGAACCACCCGGAAATAAGACCGGGCTCCTGATCGAACATCTTGGGCATCTCCAGACGCTCAAGGACGATATTGACCCGATCACGAACAAACTCGAGGAGCTCCTCACTGGACACTACCCGGTTGCCGGGGATCTCGAACATCAACTCAATGATGCGGCTTTCGTGCAGATACAAGGTTTCGGCCATCTGCCAAATGGTTTCACGCAGGCGCTCATCCTGCTCGTCTGTGTGATTGCCCAAAGCGCGTCGCTCGTGCTTGCACTCCCTGTGCAGGAAGCTGGAGCCGATGGAATGAAAGTTTTCATCCTTGGCAGACGCATCAATGCCGGAAACAAAGTGAGGGATCAGGTTAAAGCCCCGGCTATTGAAGCCCTTGAAAAAACCAAAGGCCGAGTACAACACCACACCCTCGAGCAATGCCAATGCGGCGGTAACCTCCAGGGGGCAATCCCCCTCGGCATAGTGATCGATAAAGGCAATACGCTCGGCCAGGATGGGATCCTTTTTCCACTGGGTATAAAACTCATCTGTGGAGTTACCCATCACGACATTGCCAATATCATAAAAAGGGGCGTGTACGTGTAATTCGACATCGGTAAATTTGGCGCACATGCGAGCGATCTCGGGGCGCGGAAACATTTTAGGGATTTTACCGCCCCAGAGGTTTTCGCCACCGAGCATGAGCTCGTATTGCGTCAGGATGGATTGCGCTGTGATGACCCCGTGTAATTCAGCCTCAGTAAGCTTGAGCCTGAAATCCTGCTCGTCTTCCTCTACACCAAGCTCTTCTGCGGTCCAGTAAATGTCCTGTTGCCCGATCGCCATCTCGGTGGCCCAGGGATAGCGGGCCACATAAGAGTCGGTCGGGGTTTCTATCTGACTTTTGTATTCCATATGATTTTTGACCCTGTTGGCGTTATTTGCTTGCGCTAAAGAAAAACTGTGTAAAAACGGCTGTTTAGCGAAGATATAAAGAAAATGCTTGAAGTGGTGACACCACTACATCTAGTGGTGCATGTGTAGATAATAAGGCTATTTAGTGTTTTATTGCAAATTCTCTTTATTTTATTATGCTTATTAAAAACATGAAATGTACGGGTCAAAAACGCCTGTGATGCGGTTTACAGCTGGTTTTTGGGGCGTTTTTTCCCAGTGGGGAAATACAACAGCCCCAGCTTGATTCAGGGTGCGTGCCCGCCAATGACCCCGCGTCTGATTTGATCCCGCTCGATGGATTCAAAGAGTGCCTTGAAGTTGCCCTCGCCAAAACCCTCATCGCCCTTGCGCTGTATGAACTCAAAAAATACCGGACCCAGGACAGGGGCAGAAAAGATCTGCA
>DATGTB010000025.1:0-8398 GCA_035302065.1 Paenalcaligenes sp.
ACTCCCAAGGGGTTAACCAGTTGATAACGGTTTCTACAGTTTCATTTACCAAAAGAGCGCTCACTATATACTTACCTCGTGATGCGTAACTATTTATTTGCTTTATCCTGAGGCCTATAGGTAGGATAATGCTTTCTTGGACAAGGTGCAGGCCGGGTGGTTCCGTGATCTGGCCTGATGCCTCGTATTTGCGATACCAAAGTGCACAACCATGACCTTAGCTGATTATGATTTAGCCATCTGTGGCGCCGGCCCCACCGGCTGTACCCTGGCCTTGCTTATGGCCCGGTATAGCCCGAATCCAATGCGCATCGCCCTGATAGGGCGTCAGCCGCAGGCTCAAAATGCCGCCATGGATCCGCGTGCGCTGGCACTTAATTACGGTAGCCAACAGCTGCTCGAATCAATTTCCGGCTGGCCGGCTGCGGCGGCAGATATCGGCACTGTGCATGTATCACAAAAGGACTACCTGGGTCGTACCCTTATCACGGCAGCCGATCTGGCCGTCCCCCGGTTGGGTGCCGTCGTTAGCTATGAGGCATTAATACAACAGCTACAGCAGGCTATCGCCCGTACAGAGATCCATTTTATACAGGTTGACACGCCAGCCATAGCACAACCCGGTGCCACCGTGCGTATTGATTTGCAGGAGGGCAAAAGCATCAGCGCCTTACTGGCGGTACAATCAGATGGGCAACGCCCGCAAGGACTGAGCCGCGGTTATGACCAACAGGCGGTGCTGGCGACCGTACGCAGTAGCTTGCCTGCACAGGGCTGGGCCTTTGAGCGTTTCACCAAAACCGGCCCCTTTGCGTTGCTGCCCCACCCCAAATCTGCCGAGCACTATGCCTTGATCTGGTGCTTGCCCCCAGAGCAGGCCCTACACATGCAGGCCCTGGATGAGCAGCAATTCGAGTATGCCCTTGAGCAGGTCTTTGGGGCCCGCCTGGGGCGGCTGACCCTGGCGAGCGAGCGTTTTGTATTTCCCTTGAGTTTGCATGCTGGACGTCATTTGTCCGCAGAGCGTATTGTCGCCATTGGTAATGCAGCCCAAACCCTGCACCCGGTTGCTGGTCAGGGCCTGAACCTTGGTCTGCGCGATGTAGCCCAGCTTGCCCATGGTCTGCGCAGCTGGCTTGATCAGCCCAGTCAGGACCCAACACCCTTGCTGCGCCAGTTTACGCAACAGCGACAGCCCGATCGTTGGCTCACGGTATCGGTCACCGATACGCTGGCGCGACTCTTCACAACCGGCAGTAGTGCCCTGTCTCATATGCTGGGACTGGGGCTATTGAGTTTTGACCTGTGCGGAGCCCCACGGCGTCTTTTTACCCGTCATTTATTACAAGGTTTACGCACTTAGCTCGTTGTAGGTTAATACATATGCAAATTGGCCCATGGACTTTTAACAATCGGGTTTTTGTTGCCCCCATGGCGGGCGTGACAGACCGTCCATACCGACGCCTGTGCAAGGCATTGGGAGCGGAGTATGCCGTATCAGAAATGGCTGCCAGTAATCCGCAGCTCTGGGATACTGTCAAAACCTCCCGGCGGCTCAACCATGAGGGTGAGCCAGACCCCATCGCCATCCAGCTCACGGGTGCGGACCCGGATATGATGGTTGAGGCGGCGTTATTCAATATCGAC
Organism: Paenalcaligenes sp.; assembly: GCA_035302065.1. Lineage (GTDB taxonomy): Bacteria > Pseudomonadota > Gammaproteobacteria > Burkholderiales > Burkholderiaceae_B > Paenalcaligenes. Next base: position 1,648 of record DATGTB010000025.1, read on the forward strand.
AAGGGGGCCAAAATCATCGATATCAATATGGGCTGCCCGGCACGCAAGGTATGTCACGTATTATCAGGATCAGCGCTGCTGACCGATCTGGGCAAGGTGGCTGCAATTATCGAGCGCGTGGTCAATGCCTGTCTGCCACACGGCGTGCCCGTAACCCTGAAAACCCGCACTGGCTGGGATGCCAACCATATCACTGCCCCCGAGGTGGCCCGCATTGCCGAGGATTTGGGCATTGCTGCACTCACCCTGCATGGCCGCACCCGCAACGATTTTTACAAGGGCAAGGCCGAATACGACACCATCGCCAAGGTAAAACAAAGCATCGCCATCCCCGTCATTGCAAATGGGGATATCGATAGTCCAGAAAAGGCCAAATACGTATTACAGTATACAAAGGCGGATGCCGTGATGGTGGGACGAGCAGCACAGGGCCGACCCTGGATTTTTCAGCATATTCACCACTATCTGACTACTGGCGAGCATCTCCCCCCGCCCACCTTTGGTGAATTGCGTGATGCCCTCGTCGAGCATCTTGTCGAGCATTATTCCTTTTATGGGGAGCATACGGGCGTACGCACCGCCCGTAAACACATCGCATGGTATCTTGGGCGTGCTCCCGATGCCAAACGCTGGTTGCGTTCCATCCATCAGATCGAGTCCAGCGACAAACAATTGCAAGCCATACAACACTGGCTCGATCAGCACGACCCCACAGCTCCCATAGAGCCTGCAACACAACATTAACCTTTACCGTTAGCAAAATACTAAAATGTCTACAATGAACTCTCTTCAGCAATCAGTGCGCGAACGCATAGAACGCTACCTCAGTGATCTGGGCGATGCAGAGCCGCATAATATGCTTTCCATGGTCATTAACTGTGTAGAAAAGCCGGTCATCGAAATTGCCCTCGAAAAAACTGGCGGCAATCAAACCCGGGCAGCAAAAATGCTTGGCATCACCCGCAGCACCCTGCGCAAAAAAATCCTCGCCCACAATATCGAATTTTAAGGACTCACAGGCCCGCATATCATGAGCACTCTAACCGCACTGTTATCTGTATCTGACAAAACCGGCATTGTTGATTTTGCCCAGACCCTGCACGAGCTCGGGGTACGTTTGCTTTCCACAGGGGGCACCGCCCGCTTACTGACCGAGGCCGGACTGCCGGTAACCGAGGTCGCTGAGATCACCAATTTCCCGGAGATGCTTGATGGTCGGGTCAAGACACTACACCCCGTCATTCATGCCGGCATCCTGGCCCGGCGTGATGATACAACCCACATCGATACCCTGCGCGCGCATGACATCAGCCAAATTGATTTGGTCATTGTCAATTTATATCCCTTTGAGCAAACCATTGCCCAGCCACAGTGCACACTGGCGCAAGCCATCGAAAATATAGATATCGGCGGTCCGGCCATGCTCAGGGCGGCGGCCAAAAACTACGGTAACCAGCAGGCCGGTGTCACTGTGGTCACCGACCCGGCAGACTATGAGCGGGTTACAGAGGCACTAAGAACACAGGGCTACCCCCCCTATGCGCTGCGTCTGGCTTTGGCGACCAAGGCTTTTACCCATACAGCCGCCTACGATGGCGCCATCAGCAATTACCTGGGGTCCCTGACCGAGGCAGAGCCCCTGCCCGAGCGCAGCCCCGAGCGTGGCAGCTGGCCACAAGCGCTCAATCTGCAGTTGCATCTCAGCGAGTCCTTGCGTTATGGCGAAAACCCCCATCAGCAAGCTGCTTTATATCGGGACCCGCAGGCAGCCACCACGGGATTGCTCAGTAACTACACTCAACTGCAGGGCAAGGCTTTGTCCTATAACAATATTGCTGATGCAGATGCCGCCTGGGAATGCGTACGTAGCTTTGAACAACCCGCCTGCGTGATTGTCAAGCACGCCAACCCCTGCGGGGTCGCTCTGGGAGCAGGGCCGACCGAGGCGTATCAGCGAGCGTTCAAAACAGATCCTACTTCTGCCTTTGGCGGAATCATCGCGTTTAACCGTACAGTGGAGCGCAGCACGGTTGAGGAGCTGCTCAAACAGTTTGTCGAGGTGTTAATTGCACCAGATTATAGTGATGAGGCACGGGCGCTGCTGGCCACCAAGAAAAACATGCGGGTGTTGCAGATTCCGTTGGGTGATACCCATAATCCCTTTGATTTAAAACGCATTGGCGGCGGCTGGCTGGCCCAAACACCCGATAGCCATGCCGATGAGACGGCTGGTTTTCAGGTAGTGACCGACCGGCAGCCAGATAAGGCGCTCATGAATAATTTGCTGTTTTCCTGGACGGTGGCCAAATATGTCAAATCCAACGCCATTGTTTTTTGCAGCGACAACATGACACTGGGCATCGGCGCCGGGCAGATGAGCCGGGTGGATTCAGCCCGTATCGCCGCCCTGAAGGCCGAACAGGCCGGTTTGGACCTGCAAGGCAGTACCGTCGCCTCCGATGCTTTTTTCCCTTTCCGCGATGGACTGGAGGTGGTGGCAGATGCCGGCGCCACCGCCGTCATCCAGCCTGGCGGCAGCATCCGCGATGATGAGGTCATTGCCGCCGCCAACGAACGAGGTATTGTGATGGTCTTTACCGGCACCCGTCACTTTAGACATTGATGCGTATTATTGGTATTGACCCCGGCCTGCGTTTTACCGGCTATGGTGTCATTGACGTACAGGGCAATCATCTGCGCTATGTGGCCAGTGGCACCATCCGGGTGCCCACTGATATTGCCCTGGCGCAGCGCCTGAACACCATTTTTTCTGCACTGCAGGAGCTGATCAGCACCCACCAACCTACGCATTCAGCCGTCGAAAAGGTTTTTGTCAACGTCAACCCCCACACCACCCTGTTACTGGGACAGGCGCGGGGCGCTGCCTTATGTGCCCTGGCGTTCCAGGATCTGCCAGTCTTTGAATACACCGCCCTGCAAATAAAAAAAACCGTCGTGGGGCAAGGGCATGCAGCCAAGGAGCAAATACAAACCATGGTACGCTATCTGCTTGCACTGAACGGAGACCCGGCACCAGATGCGGCAGATGCGCTTGCCTGTGCTATTTGCCATGCCCACCATCATCCGCTGAGCAAGGCCCTGAAACAGCAGGCGCATATGGAAACCCGACCGCATAATATACGTAAAGGGCGCTTTCGTGAATAACGCATTGCCTTTTTTCAAACCGCTACAGGAATAACATGATCGGACGATTACGCGGCATCTTGATAGAGAAAACCCCGCCCACCATCTGCGTGGATGTACAAGGGGTGGGTTACGAACTGGATGTGCCCATGAGCACCTTTTATCACCTTCCGGAACTACAGCAGGAGATCACCCTGTTTACGCATTTGAGTATCCGGGACGATGCGCACGTGCTGTATGGCTTTGGCAACAGCACTGAGCGAGCGGCTTTCCGGCAACTCATCAAGGTCAGCGGCATCGGTGCCCGTACGGCATTGGCCATCCTGTCTGGTTTGGAGGTCAACGAGCTGGCCCTGGCCATTGAGCAGGAAGACACGCAAACCCTGACCCGCGTGCCCGGGATCGGTAAAAAAACAGCGCAGCGCCTGTTGCTTGAGCTACGGGGCAAACTCGAGTCCCTCGCCACCGTCGCAGCAGCTGCTCCACAATCAGGCCGCAGCGCTGAAGCCAGCGGTCAAAATGACATTGAACACGCTCTTTTGGCGCTGGGCTATAACCGCAAGGAAATACAGCGGGTGCTCAAGCAGATGGACAAGGGGCTCACAGTCGAACAGGGCATCCGCCAGGCGCTGCAACTGCTGGCCGGACGCTAATCAGCAGCACGACACAGCCACTGGCCATAGCGGACCGGATCCACGTTGCCACCACTGACAATTACGCCAACTTTTTTATCACGCACCGCTACCTCCTGCTGCAGCACCGCAGCCAGGCCAAGGGCAGCGGTTGGCTCGATGACCAACTTGAGATCTGTGGCGGCCACCTGCATGGCCTGAATCAGCGCCTCATCGCTCACCGTCAGCACCCCTTGGGCAAAAGAGCGGATAATGGCAAAAGTAAGTGGCGCCAATGCCTGCGTCAGCGCACCATCAGCAATGGACTGCGGCGGCGCAATCTGCACAATCTCACCACTGCGCAACGACTGCAATCCATCGTCACCCGCCTGCGGTTCAACCCCATACACTTGGCACCCGGGTGCCAACGCCTGCTGGGCCAGCAAAGTCCCTGACAACAACCCCCCACCACCCAGCGGCACAAACAACAGATCCAGCTCTGGCTGCTCCTCAAATAACTCCAATGCTGCCGTCCCCTGCCCGGCAATGACATGGGGGTGTGCAAAAGGAGGAATGAGACTGGCCCCTCGCCTCTGGGCAATCTCGAGCGCAATCTCCTCTCGATCCTCGCTCAAGCGATCATAGTGAACCACCTCAGCCCCATACCCCCGTACATTATCCACCTTGATGCGCGGTGCATCAGTGGGCATGACAATGGTGGCCGGAACAGCAAACTTGCTCGCAGCCAAGGCAACAGCCTGACCATGATTACCCGATGAAAAGGCCACCACACCCCGATCCCGCTGTGTGGTATCCAGGCAAGCGATGGCATTAAAGGCGCCGCGAAATTTGAAAGCCCCCACCAGCTGCAGATTTTCGCACTTGATATATAGCTGGGCGCCCACCCGCTGATCCAGCAAAGGCACCCTCAAAACCGGTGTCCTCACCGCCTGGCCGGCCAAGCGCTGCGCTGCCTGTTGAACACATTGAAAACTCACCTCTTGGGTTGCACCATACATACGAGAAAATCCTTTGGCTATGTTATGCTGAGACGCAAAAACTTTGCTCCGCAGACAAGATGATATAACATACTGTATATCAACACAGTGGATCCGACATGGTAATAGAATCCGACCAGCTAGGCAGCTCTGCCCCCGCCCCCCGTCTTATCAGTGCCCATAGTCTTGGCCACTCCGAGGAGTCTGCCGAGCGTGCCTTGCGTCCTAAAAAACTACAGGACTACACCGGTCAGCACAAGGTTCGCGCCCAGCTCGAGATTTTTATTGCGGCTGCCAAACAACGCCGCGAGGCCCTGGATCACGTCCTGCTCTTTGGCCCGCCCGGGCTGGGCAAAACCACCCTCGCCCACATTATCGCACAGGAACTCGAGGTACAACTCAAACAAACCTCCGGCCCTGTTCTGGAGCGCCCGGGTGATCTCGCAGCCATTCTGACCAGTCTGGAGCCCAATGACGTCCTCTTTATCGATGAAATACACCGGCTCTCGCCAGTGGTAGAGGAGATCCTCTATCCGGCCCTGGAGGATTTTCAGATAGACATCCTGATTGGCGAGGGGCCTGCAGCCCGCAGCGTAAAAATTGATTTGCAGCCCTTTACCCTGGTAGGCGCCACGACCCGGGCCGGGATGCTGACCACCCCATTGCGGGATCGCTTCGGCATCGTGTCCCGTCTGGAGTTTTATCAGGTTGAGGACCTACAACACATTGTCGGCCGCAGCGCCCGCCTGCTACAGGTAGAGACCACAGACACGGGGGCTCTGGAGATAGCCCGGCGGGCCCGGGGTACCCCGCGCGTTGCCAACCGTTTATTGCGCCGGGTCAGAGACTATGCAGACGTCAAGGCTCAGGGGGTTATCGATGAGCAAACCGCCAAGGACGCCCTGTCCATGCTTGAGGTCGACCCATTGGGGCTGGATTTGATGGACAGAAAACTGTTGGAAACCATTATTCATCATTTTGATGGGGGGCCAGTGGGCGTTGATAGCCTGGCGGCAGCCATCAACGAGGAAAGGGATACCATCGAGGATGTTATTGAGCCCTATCTGATTCAGCATGGCTTTTTGCAGCGCACCCCTCGGGGCCGTCAGGCCACCAGCCGCAGCTGGGAGCACCTGGGCTTGCAGGCACCTGCCAGTCGTTCACAGGGTCCCTTGTTTGAGTCCTGACAGGATATGATAAGGCACCAGATTAAACCGTAGCCAGCGCTGATTCCGTACGCAACTCATTGAACCACACCTTTTTTTGTCCCTTGAGCACTGCCCGGCTTCCCTCAGTCAACAAAAAGGTCCCGTAACCCTGCCCATCGACCCGCAACAAACGCTGCGCCAGCGCCTGCCTGAGAATATTGCGCCACTGCCGGGCACTATAGTCTGCACCGACCCCAAAAACACTCAAATGCTGATGACCAAACTGCAATACCCGTTCAGTGCGGCGGCCCTGCAATATGGCAATCAAATGTGTTGCTCCAAACTGCTGTTGATGCTCACGCCACAGACGATATACCGTAGATAACAACATTTGGGTCGGAATAGTGGCCTCCCACTGTCGGGGTGGTGTATTGCAATTATCACAATAACCGCAAGGCGCCCCCTGTTCACCAAAATAGGCCAGCAGATGCTGGCGCCGGCAGGCGGTTGCCTCACACAGACCGAGCATGGCATCAATATGCTGCGCCTGCTGCTGTCGGAATGCCCCATGGGCAGAGGATTCGGCCACCATCCGATGCAACTGTATGGCATCCTGCAAACCATAGGCCAGCCAGGCGGTTGCCGGTAACCCATCGCGCCCGGCACGGCCCGTCTCCTGATAATAGCCCTCAATAGAGCGTGGTAAATCCACATGAGCGACAAAACGCACATCCGGCTTGTCAATCCCCATCCCAAAAGCAATGGTCGCCACCATGATAACCCCGGGTTGGTTCAAAAACAGCTCCTGATGCTCCGCTCGCTGCTCTGTGCCCAGGCCCGCATGATATGG
>DATGTB010000026.1:0-4686 GCA_035302065.1 Paenalcaligenes sp.
CACAACGCTGTGCAGCCTCGCGCACCCGCTGCGCTATTGAACGCCCATTGTGTTCACACAGCGGCCCAAACAGACGCTCGAACTCACCAGCATGTGGAGTCAAAATACACTGTTTATGCAGCTTTGGCAAAAAATGATCCGTCCTTTTTGCCATTATGTTGAGCGCCTCTGCATCCAGAACACATGGCTTTTTACGCTCCAGCAAAACTTCCAGATAGGCGGGTAACTGAGGCATATCAAGTGCGCCCGGCCCCAGCACGACCCCATTGGTCTTACTGCCAGATACCCAGGACTGAAAATCCGCCAGCGTATCGACGCAACGCACCATAATACTGCGCATTTGGGCGGCATATACCGCCCAGCTCTGTGATTCGCACAACAGGCTTACCAACCCAGCACCACTATAAGCAGCACCAAAGGCACTCAGGGCGGCAGCTCCTGGCAATAGGGTACCGCCTACGACCAACACATGGCCACGACGGTACTTGTGGTCCTGATGCCCCGGTCGCGTTTGTTGCCAATAGTGCTGCCACAAGGTGGGAGTATTCTCAAAATAAAAATGCTCCCCTACCAGCATCTCGGCGCTTAAACCAATATCACAAACCTGCACCTCACCACAAAATGATCGTGCAGGCATGAATAAATGCGCTAATTTCTTTTTAAAAAGTGTCAAAGTCAATTCTGCCCGGACAGGCCGCGAACAAAGTAACTGACCCGTATCAGCGATGCCGGTCGGCAGATCGATCGCTATTACCGGTTGATCGGCAGCATTTATATAATCAATCATGTTTTGCCACTGGGCGCTCAATGGACGATCAAGACCAACACCAAAGCCTGCATCAATAATCACATCATGGTCAGGCGGGCCACTCTGAGCGCATAGCTGCCCAAATGAAAGTAAAGGCTCCCGCCAGCGACTGGCATGCTCACAGGCCGGTGGATGACGTGGCCTGCGGCCATCGGCGCTCGCCACCTCGATATCCCAGCCACGTTGCTGCAAAGCGCACGCCAAAACAAACCCATCTCCACCGTTATTTCCCGGACCACAAATAATAAGGGCCCGGCTTTGTGGGAAACGCTGCAAGATTGCTGTTGCCAGGGCGTTGCCCGCCTCTTGCATCAACTCATAAGGCCGAATACCCATTTGTGCCGCCCGCGCATCAGCGGCATGGATCTGCGCTGCTGTCAAGACAGCACAATCGAAATTCAACTCCATCTACCCTGCTCCTGCCTTAATTTTTCGTATAGGGCCGGTAACGCCTGTGCAGCTGGGGCGCGTAGATTGCAATGTGCCACTGCATCCAGGGCCGTCTCCTGCGGATTAATCTGAATCACATGGGCTCCCGCATCGCGGGCAATACTCGGCAAGGCTGCAGCCGGCTGCACCACCCCGGAGGTGCCAATGGCCAAGAGCACATCACAATGCTCGCTTTGTTCAAAAGCTTCGTGCAAGTGCCCGGAATCCAGTGATTCGCCAAACCAAACCACTCCGGGACGTATATAGCCCTGACAGCTGCTACAACGTGGGGGTTCAATCGCGCCATCGCCCGGCGCTGACCCAGAATCGAGGCCAGACTGGCCGACGGCCGGCACGTAATCTACACCGCACTCTACACAAAAGGAGCGAAATAAATCCCCATGCAGATGCAACACCTGGGCACATCCGGCCCGTTCATGTAAATCATCCACGTTTTGGGTCACGCAAAAAATGCTGGCAGCAGAATCCGCCTGCCACTGTGCTATGGTCTCGTGAGCAGCGTTGGGCAATGCTTCCCGCACACGCTGCCGGCGCCATTCATACCACCCCCAAACCAGCTCAGGCTGCCGCCTGAAGGCCTCTAGCGTGGCGAGCTCCATCGGATCGTATTGCGCCCACAGCCCGCTCAGATCATCCCTGAAAGTAGGAACCCCACTTTCTGCAGAAATCCCCGCACCGCTAAACAAGACAATACGACGCGCATTTACCAAAGCCGCCAAAGAAGGATTATCCAATGCCAGCATGAGCTTCCCCCATTGTTTTACCCGGCTGGTCAACAGCCCTTTTATTCGTTAATCTTGAATCCTTGTAAATATCATACACCCAACCTGGTATATCGCTCTGCGCTTATGACCGCACCCTCGCCCACTGTCTTGCAGCGGCTGCGTCTGCTCAGCCAGAATTTTAGCGTGCTCTTATTGCTGGTGGTATTGCTCGCCAGTTTATTACCCGCCCAAGGCACCGCCGAGCCTTTATTCAAGTGGCTCACCCGATTAGCCATTGCCTTGCTTTTTTTCCTGCACGGGGCCCGTCTATCGCGGCAAGCAATTATCGAGGGCATAATGCACTGGCGCTTGCACGTGGTAGTCTTTGCCTTGACCTTTGTGCTCTTTCCATTATTGGGCTGGATCGCCCAGCCGCTGTTACTGCCCTTGCTCGGCGGGCCTTTGGTCATCGGCATCCTGTATTTATGCGCCCTGCCCGCCACAGTACAATCTGCCATTGCCTTTACCTCTATCGCAGGGGGCAATGTACCGGCAGCAGTATGCAGTGCATCGGCCTCAAGCTTGCTGGGTATTGTCTTGACCCCGTTAATCCTGCAACTAATGCTGCAGGCAGATGCCCAAGCTACCGACCTGTTAAACGCCATTGTAAATATCAGCACCCAACTGCTATTGCCATTTATCCTGGGCCATCTGACCCGACCCCTCATCATAGAGTGGTTGACTCGGTATCTGCACAAGCTACGGTATATAGACCAAGGCTCCATATTACTCGTCGTTTATACAGCCTTTAGCAATTCGGTCAGCAGTGGCCTGTGGCATTCCGTGGACTCATACGCCCTTTTCCTGCTCGCAATTATGTGCTTGCTCTTGTTGGGCGTGGTTTTGCTCCTGAGTACGCTCATTGCCCGGGCACTATCTTTTGGCCGCGCAGATGAAATCACCATCGTCTTTTGCGGTTCCAAAAAAAGCCTGGCCACAGGCATTCCAATGGCACAAGTGCTATTTAGCGCCACGACCATTGGTCCTGCGCTGCTACCCATCATGATTTTTCATCAAATACAACTCATGGCCTGCGCCTGGCTAGCGGGTCGCTATGCGCGACACAGCCCATCAAAAAGGGGCACCCCCTAAGGTGCCCCGGAGCTATACCCCGCGTCACAACATCAAGATTCATCACGGATTAGGTGCAGGTAGTGCACATGACGCTCATACTGGTCGATAATATCATCGATGACACCCTGACTGGACCAACCCATGATGTTGTAGTCCTGACCGCCCTCGATCAGATGAACCTCAGCCCGGAAGTATTTGCGCCCGCTGCTATCATCCTCCTGATCATCTTCGGCAAAAGCAGGTAAGGCATAGGCGACCGGATGCACCGAGTAAATAAAGTCATGCTCTTCATCCATGCTGACCCGCAAGATCACCGCGTGGTCCTCGGCCTTGTCGATCACTACCTCTGAGCCTAGCTTGGCGAGCTCCTCACCTACCTGCTCACAGGCTGGATAAACCACATCATCTAGAAAACGCTCAATGTGGCGCCGGCGCGGGAAGGTCATGAGATTGCGCATGCGGCGTTGCCAGTTCTCAGCATCGGTACCACCCCGTGGTGCCAAATGTAGCTGTGTGTGGGTCTCCCTTTTGGTCGTGTCTTGGCGTAATGCCTTGAGCAACCCCCAAATCACAACAAGCAAGACGATGGAAAAAGGCAGTGCACTGGCGAGAGTGGCCGTTTGAAGCGCCTGCAAACCGTCCGCCAGTAACAGGGCAATTGCCATTACACCCATGCTCACGGCCCAGAACAAACGCTGCCAGACTGGGGTATTACCACGCCCACCAGAAGCAAGCATATCAACAACCAATGCCCCCGAGTCCGCCGATGTCACAAAGAATACCAGCACCATAATCACGGCAATAATGCTGACCAGCTCAGAAAGCGGGAAATATTCCAAAAAGGCAAAAAGCGCCAGGGACGGATCCTCAAGGGTGGCTTCCGCAATGGACCATTTATCCTGATTCAAAACATAATCAATGGCGGTATCTCCAAAGACGGTCATCCAGAGGAAAGTAAAGCCGGTAGGCAAAAGCGTGACACCGAGAATAAATTCGCGGATGCTGCGTCCCCGTGAAACGCGGGCAATAAACATACCCACAAAAGGAGACCAGGACAACCACCAGCCCCAATAAAACAGCGTCCACCCGCCTAACCAGTCAGTTTTCTCATAGGCATACAAGTTAAAGGTTTTTTCCACAATTTCGGAAAAATAAGAACCCGTATTTTGCACAAATGCCTTGATAAGAAACACCGTGGGCCCGAGTATCAAAACAAACAGCACCAGCACAATCGCCAAAATAATGTTGAGCTCAGACAAGCGACGAATACCCGCGTCTAACCCCAACCCCACCGAAATGGATGCCAATGCGGTGGCTGCCACTATCAGAATAACCTGTACAGGTTCGGAAACAGGCAAACCAAATAACTGATTCAGACCACTATTGATTTGTACAACCCCAAAGCCCAGCGATGTTGCCACCCCAAGCACGGTACTGACTACTGCAAAAATATCGACGGCATTACCGATAGGACCGTAAATGCGGTCTCCGATCATGGGATAAAGAGCTGAACGCAAGGTTAGCGGGAGATTATGCCGATAAGCAAAAAATGCCAGAGTCAATGCCACAATGCCGTAAATGGCCCAGGCA
>DATGTB010000027.1:0-7489 GCA_035302065.1 Paenalcaligenes sp.
TCGGCGTTGACGCGGCCATTATTATGGCGGGTACCCAAGCTCACGGCCATAGAAATTGACCGTGATCTGGTCGCCAAACTCAGACAGGATCCGCAGTTACAGGGCCTGGAGGTCATACAGGCCGATGTGCTCGAGGTCGATTTTAGTCCGTTTGGCGATGGACTGCGTTTGGTCGGCAATTTACCCTATAACATTTCCAGCCCGTTATTATTTCATTTATTAGCTTATGTTGATCAGATTCGTGATCAGCATTTCATGCTGCAAAAAGAGATGGTCGAACGTATGAGTGCGCAGCCGGGAACACGGGCCTATGGTCGTATTTCTGTCATGCTGCAGGCCAAATATCGCATCATGCCCTTATTTGATGTGCCGCCTGAGGCTTTTGATCCGCCGCCCAATGTACGTTCTGCGGTTGTGCGGATGCGTCCTATCCCGCTTCGCCAGCGCTTGCAGCCCAAAAGCGAGGTGGTGTTTGCGCAGGTGGTAACGCAGGCCTTTAGCCAGCGCCGCAAGATGCTCCGCCGGGTGCTGGCTGATTGGCAGCAGTGGATTGATTGGGAAGCGCTTGGTGCAACCGATAGTTTGCGGGCTGAGCAGCTCAGTGTAGAACAGTTTATCGGGCTCAGCGATCAGCTCACAGCGCATTTGTCAGCACAGTCGGCTGAGTCCCGGTAAAGCCGTTTAGTATTTATCCGGGCTTAACCAAAAAACCAATAACACACGCTAATGGCCGCGATAATGCCGGTAAAATCAGCGATCAACGCGCAGGGCACGGCATGGCGGGTGCGTTGTATTCCGACCGCACCAAAATATACTGCAAGGACATAAAAGGTGGTTTCTGTGCTGCCTTGTACGGTGGCGGCGAGCAGGGCCGGAAAGCTATCGACGCCGTGATGCTGCATGGTTTCTATCATGAGCGCACGTGCGGCACTACCCGAAAAGGGTTTTGCCAGGGCCGTTGGCAGGGCCTCGATAAAGCGGGTATCCGTATTGAGGGCATGAAATACCCAACGTAATCCATCCAGAATAATATCCAGTGCGCCCGAGCTTCTGAGAAAGCCGATGGCACATAGCATGGCAATCAGGTAGGGCAGCAAGTCCCGACCGACATTAAAGCCCTCCTTGGCGCCCTCGACAAAGGCATCGTAGACGGTGACCTTTTTATAGGCAGCAAAGACCAAAAAGCCCACCACGATAAGTAGCAGACTGAGATTGCCTAGCAATGAGGAGACAAAATTCAAGGCAGTGGCACTCAGAGTGGCCAAAAACGCCACAAAAAGGGCAAAAGCAGCTATCACGCCACCCAGGGTCAACAGCAAAAAAGGCTGCCATAAAGCAATGCGCTGCACGACAGCAACACTGATCAGGCCGGCAATTGAAGAACAGAAGGTCGCCAGCAAAATGGGTAAAAACACCAAGGTAGGATCCGCTGCACCTTGCTGTGCCCGGTACATGAAAATGGTAACCGGCAGCAGGGTGAGCGAAGAGCTATTGAGAACCAGGAAAAGGATCTGGGCGTTAGTCGCCGTGTGTTTGTGCTCGTTGAGACTTTGCAGGGCGTGCATGGCGCGCAGGCCAATAGGGGTGGCGGCATTATCCAGACCTAAGCCGTTGGCTGCAAAGTTCAGGGTAATCAAGCCAAAGGCGGGGTGGCCATGCGGCACCCCGGGCATGAGACGTCCAAGAATCGGGCTAAGTACTTTGGCCAGTTTTTCTATCAGGCCGGCTTGCTCGGCAATTCTGAGGAAACCCATCCACAGGCTAAGCGTGCCAAATAACACCAGTACAATCTGTACGGAGAGCTCGGCCATGTCGAAGAGGCTGCGCACCATGGCTGCAAATACCTCGGTATTATGCAGGACGATAAACTGGTAAGCGCCACTGAGCAGACCAACGATAAAAAACCACAGCCAAAGGGTATTAAGCATGAATACCTACTTAGTCAACGCGTCCTTTGGCCTGTATCAGTTCGATCTTGTAGCCATCCGGATCCTCTACAAAGGCAATAACGGTGGTGCCGTGTTTCATGGGACCAGCCTCGCGCACAACCTTGCCCCCTTTGCTTTTGATTTTGTCGCAGGCGGCGTAGGCGTCCTCGACCTCAATGGCAATATGACCAAAACCATCGCCCAAATCGTAGGAGTCTGTGTCCCAGTTATGGGTGAGCTCGATGACCGCCCCTTCACTTTCCTCCTGATAACCTACAAATGCCAGTGTGAAACGGCCGTCCGGATAATCATTTTGGCGCAGCAGGCGCATGCCAAGCACCTCGGTGTAGAAATCGATGGAACGCTGCAAATCGCCAACACGAATCATTGTATGCAAAATACGCATCGTGATTACTCCTCTGATAAGAAATTGGGTACACAAGAAGGATGATAACGCTGAAGCGTCGTTTTTGCGCTCAGGTAATCAGGATAAATGATCTTTAGCCGCTCCCAAAACTCAGGGCCGTGGTGCATATGCACTAGGTGCGTGAGCTCATGAGCAATGACATAATCGATGAGCCACCCAGGATAATGGATCAATTGCCAATTTAACATAATTGAACCGTCGTTTTTGCACCAGCCCCAGACTCTTTTGGACCAGCCCAGGGTCAGGCGACGGTAATGCAAGCCAGCCTCATGGGCATAGTGCTGCAGGCGTTGCTCAAATAACGGCCTTGCCTGCGCACGCAGCCAGGTTTTGCAGCGCTGATAGATTTCCTCGGCAGGCTGTGCTGCAGGCAGCAGCAGCGTGTGCAAGCTGCCGTATTCATCCTGGAGCGCCTGCAGTTGCCGCCCTGCTCCTTCTTGCAGCTCGATCATGCGGCCCAGATAGGGAAAGCGGCCACCAATGCGCCACACCTGCTCTGCAGGCAGCCACCCCTGTTGTCGCTGTTCGAGCTCAGGCAGGTGCTTTCTGAGCCATTGGCTTTTTTCCTCCAGGGCTTGCTCGATACGGGATAGGCCAAGGCGCCGTGGGGCACGTATTTCAAGTCCGTGGGGCTTGAGGTACAAACCAATGGAGCGTCGTTGAGAGCGGGTCAGGCGATAGCTCAGCTGAAGGCCGCAGCGGGTGGTGTAATACTGCATGATTAGGCACGAGCAGCACTTGGTGATGCCTCGGTGGCGCAATAGCGTTCCGGGTTGAGCTGACGCATTTCAGCCTCAATCCAGTCCTCGGCTTGTTGGTTGGCTTGCTCGGCAGTTAACCCGCGGGTTGATATTGCTGGCCCGATGGAAACGGTTATCAGACCGGGGGTTTTGATAAAGGCGTTGCGTGGCCAGCACTCGCCCGAGTTCAAGGCAATGGGCACGATGTTTACCTGATGGGTGTGCGCCAGCAAGGCGCCGCCAATTTTGTAGCGCCCGGTCTTGCCCGGAGCGATACGGGTGCCCTCGGGAAATAGCAGTGGCCAGCGGCCCTGAGCGAGTCGTTCGCCGCCGATTTTCTTGATTTGCTCCATGGCATTACGGCCCATGCTTCTGTCAATGGGGATCATTTTCAATAATGCCAGCCCCCAGCCAAAAAAAGGAATGCGGTGGAGCTCCTTTTTATAAACAAAACATACCTGCTGAGGCAGATAAGCAATGAAAAACATGGTTTCCCAGGCAGATTGATGTTTGGACAGGATGACCGCTGGCTCGGCTGGCAAATTTTCCAGTCCCTTGATTTGCCAACGAACACCCAGCACATGCCGTGCACACCAAATAGCAAAGCGTGGCCAGCCTCGGGTCAGGCGGTAACGCCAGTCCAGGGGCAGGGGAGCCCACAGCAGACAGGCAAAGGCGTAGGGTACGACAGTGATAATCAAAAGGGCTTGATAGATAAGCGCACGCAGGGTCAGCATATCAGGACTCTTGTTTTAACCAGAGGTCAACCGCGGCAGACAAATCGTCAACTACTTGGGTGCCCTCAGGTAGTGGTTGTGTTTCGGTTGCCAGCCCATTGCCGGTGCGCACCAGCCAGGGGCGGCAGCCTGCCTGGGCAGCAGCCTGTAAATCACGGAGCGAATCCCCTATGGCGGGGGTGTTGCGCGGATCAAGACTAAAACGGTGAATGGCATTGAGGAACATCCCGGGCCGTGGCTTGCGACAATTGCAGTCATCATCCGGGCCGTGAGGACAGATAAAGAGAGCATCCACACGACCACCGGCAGCAGCCAGTAGCTGGTAAAACTTTTGGTGGATGGCATTAAGGGTTGCCATGTCGTATAAGCCGCGCGCCACCCCTGATTGATTGGTAGCAATGATCACACGCCAGCCCTCGTGATGCAAGCGTGCGATCGCCTCCAGACTGCCCGGGATAGGGCGCCATTCAGCAGGGCTTTTGATGTATTCAGGGGAGTCAAAGTTAATGACTCCGTCCCGATCCAGGATGGCAGTTTTCACTTGGCTAACTTTGAAATATCTGCGGTCAGGTTCATGCTGTGATGCAACTCGGCCAGCAAAGCCAGGCGGTTTTGCCGTAGCGCCGGGTCCTCATCCATGACCATGACCTCGTCAAAAAATTTATCGACCGCCTCCTTGGCCTGCGCCATGGTGCTCAGGCTACCGGTAAAGTCCCGCGCCTCAAACTGAGCCTGCGCTTGGGGGCTGAGCTCCTGCAGGGTCTGTGCCAGCCCGAGCTCGGCAGGGAGCTGCAGCAGGGCCGGATCAAGTTGTGGCTCGGCTACCTGTGCTCGCTGTAAAATATTGCCGATGCGCTTATTGACCTCAGCCAGACTATCCGCTTCTGGCCGCTGGGCAAATTGCTGACAGGCGCTGATACGGGCCGGTACCTGCTGCAAGGGGGGCTGCAGGCTCAATACCGCCTCGACAATGGAACGCGGGATTTGCTGGCTAATCAGGGCATTGCGATAACGCTCATAGATAAAGCGGGTCACCTCCCCGACTGTTTCCGGGGCCAATACTCCGGGCGTAAAGCCTGCGGCTGCAAATTGCAACAACGCATGAATGTCGAGCTCGTGCTGTTCAAAGTAGCCTCCCGCCTGTAATTGCTCATAGGCGCTGATGAGCCCAAGTGCAGCCCGGCGCAAGGCGTAGGGATCCCGCTCGCCCGTGGGCGCAAGACCGACGCCCCAAATACCGACCAGGGTATCCACACGCTCAGCGATGAATAGCAGGGCGGCAATCAGGTGTGCCTCATCAACAGGCTCGGTCAGGCGTAGGGCGTACTGAGTGCGCAATGCGGTACATACCGCTGGCGACTCGCCCTCGGCCTGCGCATAATAAGCGCCGATGATGCCTTGTAATTCCGGGAATTCACCCACCATGAGTGTATTCAAATCGGCCTTGGCCAAAAAGGCAGCGCGTTTGGCCTGCGTCACATCAGCGTCGAGCAGGTCTGCAATGTGACCGCTCAGGCGCTGTAGGCGCTGCATGCGATCGTACTGAGTACCCAGCTGGTTGTGATAGACGCTTTGCTGGAGGTTGGTCACACGTGTTTGCAGTTGGGTCTGTCTGTCGGTTTCGTAAAAAAAGCGGGCATCTGCCAGACGGGGATGCACGACACGCTGATTGCCCTCAATGATGTTGGTTGGATCTTCTGGTTGCATATTGCTGACAATGAGAAATTGAGAGGTCAGCTTGTTGGTGCGCGGATCAAAGAGCGGGAAATATCGCTGATGCAGGCGCATGGCCAAAATTAGGCACTCATGGGGGATTTCCAGAAATTCGGGGTCAAAACGACCGACGTATACGGTGGGGTGCTCTACCAGTGCGGTTACCTCATCGAGCAGGGGCTCGACCTCGGCATCATCCCCTAATGTCGCCTGTAACTGCTGGCACTGCGTTTGCAGCTGCTCGGCAATCTGAGCCTTGCGCTGCTCAAAGGAAGCGACGACCGCACCTTGCTCGAGCAGGCTGTGCTCATAGTCGGCGGCATGCTCGAGCTCGATTGCGCCCGATGACATGAATCGATGCCCCTTGGTCTGGCGCCCCGATTGCAAGCCGAGTACGGAGGCAGGTAACACCTCGGTCCCCCAGAGCGCCACCAGGCCATGGGCCGGGCGCACAAAACGTACACTACTGCCATCATCAAGCTGATAACGCATCACCTTGGGAATGGGCAGGTGCTCTACAGCGTACTCAATGGCCTCCTGTATGCTTTGCTCAAGGGTGGCCCCGGCAGCGCTGCCTACAGCAAACAAGAACTCCTGCTTGCCGTGTTGTTCGCGTTTTAAGTCATTCAGGGTCAGGTGCGCCAACCCCTTGCTCTCCAGACGCTTTTTCAGGGGGGCTGTCATTTGATTCTGCTCGTCAATGCCGACACTGACTGGCATGAGTCTTTCTTTGAAGTGCTGTTCGGGGGCCTGTGCCCGTACCTCATGCACCAGCACCGCCAGGCGTCTGGGAGTGGCAAAGACCTCGTATTTGGCGTCGGGTTCAATCAGCTGTTTTTGACCCAACACATGCAAGATACCCTGGGCAAAGGCCTGTCCCATTTTGGGCAGTGCCTTGGGGGGAAGCTCCTCGGTCAGGAGTTCTACGAGTAATGATTCTTCAGTAGGGAGGGCGTTTGTCATTAAAGCGCCTCCGCTGATTGGGTGTGCAACATGGGAAAACCTAATTCTTTGCGAGATTCGTAATATGCCTGTGCGACAGCACGGGAAAGGTGGCGGATGCGGCCTATGTAGTTGGCGCGTTCAGTCACGCTGATGGCCCCGCGGGCATCCAGCAGGTTAAAGATATGGGCCGCCTTGAGCGTTTGCTCGTAGGCTGGCAGGGCCAGGGGGACCTCAAGCAAGCGCTGGGCCTCCTTTTCATGGTCGGCAAAATGCTCGAATAGCATGCGGGTATCCGCATACTCGAAATTATATTTGGATTGCTCGACCTCATTTTGATGGAAGACATCCCGATAGTAGACGGGATGCCCCTGTGGGGTGTAGGTCCAGACGATGTCATAGACGCTTTCTACCTTTTGCAGATACATGGCCAGCCGCTCCAGCCCATAGGTGATCTCACCAGTGGCCGGTACGCAATCCAACCCGCCTATTTGCTGAAAGTAGGTGTATTGCGTGATTTCCATGCCATTGAGCCAAACCTCCCAGCCCAGGCCCCAGGCCCCGAGTGTGGGGTTTTCCCAGTCGTCCTCGACAAAGCGTATATCATGCGCCTGTGCATCAATGCCAAGGGCGGTCAGCGAGCCCAGATAGAGCTCGATCATGTCGCGGGGCGCGGGTTTCAGGACGACCTGATACTGATAGTAATGCTGCAATCGATTGGGGTTATCCCCGTAACGGCCGTCGGTGGGCCGGCGGGAGGGCTGTACATAGGCTGCATGCCAGGGCTCGGGCCCAATAGCGCGTAAAAATGTGGCGGTATGTGAGGTCCCGGCCCCAACCTCCATATCATGAGGCTGCAATAAAACGCAGCCCTGTTTATCCCAGTAATCCTGTAATTTCAAGGTGATTTGCTGAAAGGTGAGCATGTGTAAAGCCAAAAAAGTGCAAAGAAAAAAACATTTTACCAGAAATCAATACGCCTTCAGGGTATCGACACAGACC
>DATGTB010000028.1:0-6555 GCA_035302065.1 Paenalcaligenes sp.
GCCATGCCGTACAAGGCGTCAACCAATAGCTGATCATCGCTGTCCAAAGCGACAATCAGCTCACCACGGGCACGTTGCACACCCTGATTAAAGGCAACCTTTTTGTGCTGATTTTCCTGCCAATGATACACAATGGGAAAAAAAGCCTCCTGCTGCCACTGCCGCACCAGCTCTGCTGTGCCATCCGTCGAGCCGTCATCGATGATCAGCCATTCAAAGCCTTGGAAGCTTTGCTCGGTCAGTGACTGATATACCCGCGGCAAGGTATGCGCACGATTAAAGGTCGGAGTCAGAACGGTAAATTGATACGCTGCATCGGGCGCACGAGGCTTTTTATATACAGGGCTCATCGACAGAGGCCACAATCAAGGCAGCAAAACTGCCTCAGGCGCGCTTGACTTCCTCAAGCAACTTGAACACACCACGTGGTGAGCCTGCAAACAAGCGTTTGAATGCTTTCCCAAGGCAACGGCGCTCAAGCGTGTTTCGACTTACTCTTTTAATTTCAGACATTAAAATACTCCATTAATATGCAAGTAAAACCTGTATTATAACCTTTATTCTTAATAATATAGTGTACCTAATCGCTCCTTCACCCTCTGAGTTCCAGCAAATACCCCTTTTTCATGACTAATACCATTCGCATTGTTGGTGCCAAGCAAAATAATCTGAAAAACCTTGATATCAGTTTTCGCACCGCAGAAATCACAGTCATCACCGGCGTCTCGGGATCAGGTAAAAGCTCCTTGGCCTTTGACACCCTTTATGCTGAAGGGCAGCGCCGTTATGTAGAAACCTTTAGCCCGTATGCACGTCAGTTTCTCGATCGCATGGACAAACCCCAGGTCGATCGCATCGAGGGGGTTTTACCGGCCATCGCCATTGACCAGGTCAACCCAATCAGGAACTCCCGCAGCTCCGTGGGCACCATGACTGAGCTCAACGACCACCTGAAGCTATTTTATGCCCGTTTGGGGCGTTTATTCTGTAAGCAATGTGCTCAGGAAGTAATTCGTGATACCCCGCAAACCATTGCCCAGAGCCTGAATAAACAGGCTGAACTCCTGCAGGATCCACGTTGGATCATTTGCTTTAAAATCACCATACCCGCAAACTTCACGGCAGCAGAGGTACAGGACTATTTGCAACAGCAGGGGTATACCCGCACCTATGAGCCTGCAAAAAAAGAAGATAAAAAACAACAAGACAAACAGACCCTCTATGTGGTGCAGGATCGTTTCAGGCTCAGCCGCGTGGATCAGGCTCGGTTATACGAGGCGTTGGAAGCTGCTCTTTTGCATGGTCAACAAGAATTGCATGCCTTTGCGCTCGATGCCAACCGTCATGAGATTGAGCACCTGAGCTATCGCACCAACCTGCATTGTGCTCAATGTGATATCGACTATCGCCCACCTCATGAAAGCACGTTTTCCTATAACTCTCCCTTGGGGGCTTGCGCACATTGTCGTGGGTTTGGGCGAGTCATGGGTATCGACTATGGGCTGGTAATCCCGGACGAAAGCAAAAGCCTGATTGAGGGGGCTATCCGACCGTGGCAAACCGAGCGTAACAAAAAACACCAGCAACGGATGCAGGCCCTTGCCCCTGCTGCCGGCGTGCGCTTGAGTGCTCCCTGGCGTGAATTAAGTAAAGAGGAACAACACTGGGTCATCCATGGCGACGCGGACTGGAAGCGCAGCGCCAAAGACAAATGGTATGGGGTGCAGCGGTTTTTCGATCGCCTTGAAGAGCGTAGCTACCGCATGCACATCCGGGTATTGCTCTCTAACTATAGGAGTTATACCCCTTGTCCTGAGTGTGCCGGGGCACGCCTGAAAACCGACGCCCTGCTGTGGCGTATCGGCGGGCAGCAGGCACAGGAGGACCCGCAGCCTTACCAGCGTTTTATTCCGGTCGGTAGTCAATGGACACAGGCGCAGGCAGATGCCTTGCCTGGCCTGCATCTCCACGATCTCATGCGCCTGCCTATCGGGCAGCTGCGGGATTTCTTTCAGGGCATCGCCCGGGACAAGGGCGAGGATCCGGGTTTAAAGCATCTCCTCACCGAGGTCCTCACCCGCCTGGACTTTCTCTGCCGGGTCGGGGTGGATTACCTGCATCTGGATAGGCAAAGTCGCACCCTGTCTGGTGGAGAGGTGCAGCGCATCAACCTGACCACAGCGCTGGGCAGCTCACTGGTCAATACACTCTTTGTCCTCGATGAACCATCCATCGGACTACACCCCCATGATATGCATCGGATCATCGAGGCCATGCAACGCCTTCAAGCGCATGGCAATACCCTGGTAATCGTCGAGCACGATCCACAGGTCATGGTGGCTGCCGACCGGATACTGGACATGGGGCCGGGACCGGGACCCAAAGGGGGAGAAATACTCTTTGACGGGTCTGTACAAGGCCTGCGAGCGGCTCACACCCTGACAGGGGATTATCTCAGCGGGCGACGCACCCTGCCCCAATGGCACAGCCTGCCCATACAGGACGATACGCCCAGTCTCAGGCTCACAGGGGTACGCGCCCACAACCTGAAAAACATCGATATCCGACTCCCGCTCAACCGTTTTAGCGTCCTATGCGGCGTCTCCGGATCGGGCAAATCCACCCTGATTGAACACGTACTCTATCCTGCCCTACTCAAACACTTTGGACAGGCAACCGAGGCTCCGGGCAGCTTTGAGCGCCTGGAGGGAGCTGAGCAACTGGCCGAGGTGGTCTTTGTGGACCAAAGCCCCATCGGACGAACCGCCCGCTCCAACCCCGCAAGTTATGTCGGCGCTTTTGACCCGGTGCGCAGGCTATTCGCGCGTACAGCATTGGCAAAAGAGCGCGGCTACACGCCCGGTACCTTCAGCTTCAATACCGGCAATGGACGCTGCCCTGGCTGTGGTGGCACCGGCTTTGAGCATATTGAAATGCAGTTCTTGTCCGATGTTTATTTACGCTGCCCGGATTGTGATGGCAAGCGCTATCGGGATGAAATCCTGGAAATCAAGCTTGAGCACCATGGTCAAACTGCTTCGATTGCAGATGTGTTGGCGATGACCATCGATGAGGCCGCCGAGTTCTTTACCGGCCTGCAGGACATCCAACGTGCCCTTGCTCCACTGTTGGAGGTGGGCCTGGGCTACCTGCAGCTGGGGCAACCCGTACCCACCCTATCCGGAGGAGAGGCACAACGCCTCAAGCTGGCAGGTTACCTAGCGGAAGCCAACAAACGCCCGACCCGTGGCGCCCAGCTGGTCAAAAAAGGGCGACTGTTCTTGTTTGACGAGCCAACCACCGGGCTGCATTTTGATGACATTGCCAAACTCATGACCGCCTTGCGCAGTCTCATGCAAGCCGGACACACCGTCGTGGTCATTGAGCATAATGTGGATGTGATTCGGGCAGCGGACTGGGTGTTGGAACTTGGCCCCAAGGGAGGGCACGAAGGCGGCTATCTGCTTGCTGAGTGCAGTCCGCAGGCCTTGCAGTCAAAGGATACCCCGACAGGACGCGCCCTACAGGAATACCAGGATGAGTTGGTCGGCACACAGGTACAGGCAACAACGGCTACCCCTGTCCTTGCCGAACCTCAGATGGTTCGTTATGACAGTGATTCGTCAGCAATACAAATTATTAATGCCCGTGAACACAACCTGAAAAACATACAGGTGGCCATTCCGCGCGACCAGTTTACCGTCATCACCGGGGTATCGGGTTCAGGAAAATCCACCCTGGCCTTTGACATCCTGTTCAATGAAGGTCAAAGACGCTTTCTGGAATCTCTCAACGCCTATGCCCGCTCCATTGTGCAGCCAGCCGGGCAACCCGATGTAGATGCCATCTATGGCATCCCGCCTACAGTCGCCATTGAGCAGCGAACCAGTCGGGGGGGCCATAAATCCACCGTCGGCACCATGACGGAAATTCACCACTTCCTCAGGCTGTTGTACCTTAATCTGGCAACCCAATACTGCCCGGACTGTCAGATACAGGTCACTCCACAAACTGTGGAACAGATCACTGCCCACATCCTGGCACAGTACCGGGGCCAGGAGATAACCGTGCTGGCGCCTCTCGTAGTGGCCCGCAAAGGCTATTACACGGACCTGGCCGAATGGGCTCATGGCCGTGGCTATGAGCACCTGCGGGTCAATGGAGAATGGCTACCCACTCAAAACTGGCCCCGCCTGAAGCGCTATCAGGATCACCACATCGAATTACCGGTAGCCCGGCTGACGGTGGATCCAGCCGGGGAGCAGGCCCTGCGTCAGGCCATTGAGCAGGCCCTGGAACACGGTAACGGCCACATGCAGGTGCTCGGTAACAAGCAAGCGTCCGTGCAGGAATATTCCAGCCAGCGCTCCTGTCCTCAGTGCCACAGCAGTTTTCCTGCTCCTGACCCGCGTCTGTTTTCCTATAATTCCCGTTACGGCTGGTGCACCCAGTGCTATGGCACGGGGCTGCAGTTACCAGGCTTTGACGAAGAGCAAACAGGCGAGGAGCAAAAATGGCTTGATGATCCCCTTGAGGACAGACACCTTTGCTCTGGTTGCCAGGGCCAACGCCTGAATCCCGTTGCCCTCAATTACCTCTGGCAGGAGCACTCCATCGCACAACTGTCCGCTTTCAGCATCCGCGAAGCCCTCAGCTTTTTTGCCGGTCTGAGCCGCCAGGGCAGAGACGCTGAAATTGCCCGCGATATCTTTAACGAGATCGAGCATCGCCTGCGTTTCATGCAGCAGGTTGGGCTGGGGTATCTGAGTCTGGACCGCTCAGCGCAGACCCTATCTGGCGGTGAAGCCCAGCGCATCCGTCTGGCTGCTCAACTGGGCTCCAATCTACAAGGCGTTTGCTACGTCCTCGATGAACCCACCATTGGTTTACACCCCCGGGATAACCAAATTCTTCTGCGCGCCTTGCAGGAACTGCAAGAACAAGGCAATACCCTGGTTGTGGTTGAACATGACGAAGACACCATCTGCGCAGCAGACCACATCATTGATTTGGGTCCTGGTGCGGGTATCAAGGGCGGCGAGGTGGTAGCCGCCGGCCCGGTAGACAGCATTCGCAATCATCCACAATCCATTACGGGCCGCTACCTGCGGGAACCCATACAACATAGCCTGGAGCCCCGTCGCCCCACGGATGATGAGACCACCTTCATGGAGATAAAAGGTGCCTGTGCCCATAATCTACAGCACATCGACGTTTCCATCCCCCTACAGCGGCTGACTGTCATCACAGGGGTGTCGGGCTCGGGCAAATCCAGTCTGGCACATGAGGTTTTGCTGACTAACTTGCGCCAGCAGCTGGCTGACCAGCCGGCCAGCTCCCTAGGCCAAGCATGGCAAAATTGCGAGCAAATTGACGGTTGGGATACCCTCGAACGGGTGCTGGAGGTGGATCAAAGCCCAATTGGTAAAACCCCACGCTCCTGCCCGGCTACCTATGTCGGATTTTGGGATCATGTCCGGCGCCTCTTTGCCCAAACACGTGACGCCCGCATGCGCGGCTGGAATGCATCACGATTTTCCTTTAATACAGGACAAGGTCGCTGTGCCCAATGCTCCGGGCAGGGCATGCTCACCCTGGAAATGAGCTTTTTGCCTGATGTTAAAGTCCTCTGCGATGCCTGCCAAGGCATGCGTTTTAATGATGACACCCTTGGCATTCGCTGGCAGGATAAAAATATCGGCCAGCTTCTGCAAATGGATGTGGATACCGCAGTAGAATTCTTTGCGGCCCACCCCCGCATTGCCCAACCCCTAAAGCTCATGCAGGATGTGGGTCTGGGCTACCTGACCCTGGGACAACCATCTCCTACTCTATCGGGCGGGGAGGCACAGCGCCTCAAACTGGTCACCGAGCTCAGCAAGGCCCGCCTGGGCGAGGGCAGCACCCGTGGTGGCCGCGTACAACACGTTGCACCTACCTTATACGTGCTGGACGAGCCCAGCGTCGGATTGGCCATGGCCGATGTAGAAAAGCTACTACATGTCCTGCACCGACTCTGCGATGCGGGACATACCGTAGTGGTCATAGAACATCATCCCGACATCATGGCACAGGCCGACTGGCTGATTGACCTGGGCCCCGAAGGGGGTGATGAGGGTGGTCGTGTTGTGGCCCAAGGCCCGGTCCGCACCATCATGAACACTGCGGGCTCCTATACGGGCGCCGCGCTCAAGGAGTTTTTACACCGACATGATGATGCAGCGCTCAGGACGCCTTAGCGGTCAGCAGCACATCCACTGCCCGCTGGGCAGCCAATAGCCCCATGCTGGCCGTCAGGCTCATGGCCGAGCCGTAACCCGAGCAGGATAGCCCCTGCAAGGGATCGTCTTGTGCCCATTGTGGCGGCAGGATGGTCTCTTGGGCAAACCAAAATACCTGCACCCCCATTTTTGGGGCACGCCTGCCCCGGCCCGCATTACCTGCGGGCCAACCATGCGCCCTGCGCAGTTGCTGCCGCAGTCGTCCTAATAATGCGTCATGCGTTGCCTCGGACAGATCCCCTGCCCGCAGTGTCAAAGGATCGGTTTTCCCGCC
>DATGTB010000029.1:0-15792 GCA_035302065.1 Paenalcaligenes sp.
GATTGGGCAGCGGCGCTGGCCTTTTGTGCCATCTCGCTGCCATCCTCACCGGCCAGCTCCAAAGCAATGGCCGAGGTTTGCGAACGGATTACCTGCCCAAAAAGCTGAAACACTGCAATGGCAGATACTGCGACCAAGGCCACGATGACCACATACTCCACCATGCCTTGTCCCTTTTGGTGGTGGTGGTGAGTGCCCCCTAATTGGTGTTTATCGTGAATATGCATGCGACCTCCTGACTATCCAATTGTTCAGTAATGCTAGGGATAGTGTGCGTAAATCCCCGTTTGGGCACAATTAGTAAAAAGGGCAGGACATAAAACTGTCGCATCAATAAAAAAAGCCCGCTGAATTAATCAGCGGGCTTTATAAACCGGGAAAATAAAACTACTGCACTCTGAAACTAAGCTGACCTATGCGCTGTATGGAGGCCAACACATGATCCCCTTTTTGTAATGCTGCCACACCTGCTGGTGTGCCCGTCATCAGGATATCACCGGCCTTGAGCTCAAAATAAGTGGATAGTTCAACAATGCATTCAGCTGCTGACCAAATCATGTCAGCCAAATCCCCTTGCTGACGGCGGGTGCCATTTACTTCAAGGGAGATGTGCCCATTTTCCAGCGGACCGGTTTCACCGCGTGGATAAAGACTGCCAATAGGAGCTGCCTGGTCAAAACCCTTGGCCACATCCCAGGGGCGGCCTTTTTCTTTGGCAGCGGCCTGCAGGTCCCGACGCGTCAAGTCCACACCCACTGCATAACCCCAGATGGCCTTCTCTGCTTGTTCAAGATTGAGATTGCTGCCACCAGCGCCCAATGCAACCACAAGTTCCACCTCATGGTGAAGATCTTCGGTCCGGGGTGGATAGCTCACCAGGCCTTCGCGATTTTCTGGTACAGAAACGATGCTATTAGCAGGCTTGGTAAAAAAGAAAGGCGCTTCGCGCGTGCTTTCCCCCATTTCACGGGCATGCTCAGCATAATTACGGCCGACACAATACACTCGGCGAACAGGAAATAGCCTGTCTGATTCGGCAACCGAAAGAGCAGTCGCTGACTCCGGTTGAAATACCCACTGCGTCATATCATTACCCCTTTTGATAACGGTCTATGCTTTTTTGTATTTCCTGCATGGCGGCTTGTGCATCACGCCAATTTTGTACCTTGACCCATTTGCCGGGCTCCAGATCCTTGTAACGCTCAAAAAAATGCTTGATGCGATCCAGCTCCTCTTGTGGCAGGTCCTCAGGCTGGGTCAAATGACGATAAGGTGGGTAAAGCTTTGTGATTGGTACTGCAAGTACCTTGGCATCAACGCCAGACTCATCCTCCATCTCCAAATAGCCTAGCGCACGACATTTAATGACCGCGCCGACCTGTACCGGAAAGGGTGTGATCACTAATACATCCACAGGATCACCATCCTCTGCCAATGTCTGCGGCACATAGCCATAATTACAAGGATAATGCATGGCGGCAAGCATGAATCGATCAACCTCTATCGCCCCGGTATCCTCATCCACCTCATATTTGACCGGATCAGAATTCATCGGGATTTCCACAATGACATTAAATTCTGCGGGTGCATTCGACCCGGGACTTATCTTGGTTAAGCTCATATGTTGACCCTTTTATTGAAGTTGAATATTACTTTTTTTCTGCCGCATCGCCATCTTGCGCTGCAACAGAAATTCCGGGAATCGGTGCAGTATCAAAATACTGGTGGGGATCATCCTCTGTTTTTGCTGCCAGATACGGCTTTTCAGGCTGATGCTCAGCACCTTTTTTGGCCTGTGCAGCCGGCGGTGCCGGGGTCTCGCCCTCGTAGGCTCCGCTTGCAGCAATAGGACTGGCCGGCTGCACACTGGATTTAACCTGCGCAGGATCGCCACTGTGCTCCTTGAGCTGTGCATAGGCGCTCAGGCCAGCATACTCTGGGTCTGCCTGCGTATCTGCCGCCGGCAGCAATACGCGCTGGTTTACCGAAGGCAAGCTGCCCACGACCTCTGCCGCACACTTCCAGTGCCTGACCGCCTCATCCATCTGCCCGGTCGCATTATATAGTGTTCCCAACAGTGCATGAATACGGGTATCAGCCCGGATGGCCATGCTGCGTTTCAAATAGTGCTCGGCCTGACCCCATAGCTGCCCTTTGAAACATAGTTGTCCCAGCAAAGCCAGCAAATCAGGGTTATCGGGATCCTTTTTGAGCCACTCCTCCGCCTTGTTTAAGCGGCGGGCATAATGTGCACTATCCACCTGTCCGTACTCACTCAAAAGCACCGGATTCAATTTGTGATTCAAGGAAGCCTCCAGCACACGACCTGCCTCATCCTGATTACCCAAGAGCAGCCACTTTTGTGCTGCAGCCAATGCAATTTCAGGTCGAACGCGCTCATCTGCTCGTAAATCAGACCACAGATTTTTAAACTCCAGCTCATTGGCCTGTCGAATCATGTGTACAACGGCATACTCCAGATATTGCATGGCCTGCTCATGCTCCATCGCACTACGACGGATCAAGATGCGCGTCAAATCATACACTTGCTGATACTGTGCGAGCATATATTGGGCTTGCAGCAGCAAACGCGTTGCATGAAAATGACGACTGGTCGCATCCTGAATCGGTTGCAACAAAGCCACTGCCTTTTGCGGCTCATTATTACGGATATAGAGCTCGGCAGCTGCAGTCGCATAAGCAACCTTCAGCCGGTTATCGTGCCCGATGAGACTGCGGGCTTGTTGTAGATATTTATCCCGGGCCGTAAAATTATCCTGTTGCTGCAGCACACGTGCTGCAGTCAAGCCGGCAATCAGCCTTGTTCGTTTGGAGCGGCTTTTTTGGTGCAGTTTGGTAAGCTCCTTTTCTGCCAGACTGTAGCGCCCGTCAAGTAAAGCGAGCCATCCGCGCTGCAACAGCTCCTGGTCTCGACGCTGTGCCCTGTGGCGACGCCACAAGCGATAGCGCTCAGGGGTGCCAGTAACCCAGCCCAAAAACCTGAGCACCACATAAACCAATAAGCACAACCCCAGTATGGTGAGTACAGCAAAGGTAATGGAAAAACTGATTTGCCAAGGGGGGATATTTAATATGACATTGCCGCGATGATCTTGCAGTACCAGCGCCAAGCCGACCGCAGCGATAAATAAAATAAGAGTCCAAATCCATGCGCGCATGCTGTCATCCTTTAACTTTCACTGTACTCAGCGGTATCAGCAGCATCACTGTCTGTATCCTTTTCAGGGGCAGCAGCGTCCTGTGCCTCGGGCTCATCGTTCGAAGTGGCAGTTGGCTCAGGCGTGCTTTGATTTTGTTTAAGCGCCGCCTCGATGTCTTTTTGTTCCAGCGTTTTTGCCTGCTGAGCGGCCTTTTGGCGTAAATTTTCTACAGCTGCCAGTGTGTTATCCAGACTAGGCAGCTTGGGCTGAACATTGATTGATTGCAGCTTGCGCACCAGACCCAAGGCTCTTTGGGTGAGCGGATTCGCCAAATCATAGCGCTTTTCAATGAGGCGCATGAGCGTGTCTAGCTCCATTTGCCAAATCTCATTTTGGCGAGTCATCAAGGCAAGCTGCGCCATACTGACCCGTAGACGTACATGCTCCCGCAGACCCTGTACCTGCTCGGGGGTCATCAACAGCACGGTCGCATCATCAACCCGACGCACAGTCACCAACTCGGTGAGCTCGTCACGCATTCCTTGCCAGGCACGCTGAGCCCAGTTTTGTGCCAAATCAACGCCCTCCTCCCACCAGGGAGCCTGCTCATCGTCTTTTGATTCAGCAGGCGAGGTTCTTGGGCTGAATAATTCGTCAGGAGCGTTGAGAAACTCCAGCTCATGGTCCTCGGGAGCCAATAAAGGCGCCTCGGATAGCCAGGTCATCAGGCTTTCCAGCTCTTTTAAGGTCTCGGGAACGTCAAGCTTTTCCACCGCACGCAGGCGATCCAAATCACCATTGATGGCCTGCAACAATAAAGCCAGACCCTGCCGATTAGAACGTACAAGCCGTGCTTGCGCAGTCTCCAGGGGAATGATTGCATTACTGACGTTGCCACCTACCAGGAGCTGCTGCTGGGCTAAATCTATAAAATGGGCCACGTCATTCAAGAGCATCAATTCAGTCCCGGAATCGGTCATGATTTGTAGAGCCTGCGATAAATCGCCCACCTGCTCCTCAAGCAACGCCACTCTTTCCTGGGCACGTTTGAGCTCGGACTGGCTGCGATTAAGTTGTTGGCTCAGGCTGTCCATTTGCTGGGTACTTTGCCGCACAGAGCCCAACTGGGTCTGCAACTGCTGCTCGACCTCATGCTTGAATTTTTGCTGGCCATCATATACATACCAAAACGCTCCGCCTACTACGGCAAGCACAACCACTGCTGCCACAATCACGGAGGCAGTTGAATTTCCGGAGCGCTTTGCAGGCTGTGTGCCCGCAACTTGCGCCGACTTATCCTCGGTTACCGGCTTGGCAGGTTGTTTTTTTTGTTCCTCTACTTGCTTTGGTTTGTCTGTTTTTTTATCGCTCATAACAAAGGCTCATCAAAATGATTACGCATCTTGTGCTGCGGCTATCAAGGCAGAAAGCATCGAACGGTGCGTAGGAACACATCGCATGATGATTGCCTTGTCTTTAAACCCGGCACTCGCATATAGCGATTGTACCCGTTTCTCTATGCGTTCATGGATCACCACAAAAATTGCCTTGCGGCATAACTCTAACAAATCCAATCGATGCAGATTGTCAAAAATTGCTTGCGCACTTTCGCTGCTGGACACCAAAAACACCACTCCAGGGTGTTCCGCCTCGAGCGCCTGTGTCAGCGCCTCGGCCTGCGTGGAATCCCAAATATCTGGCTGCCGATCATAGACCGCCAGGACATTGACCTGTGCACCGGCCTGTTGAAAACGCTCTTTAAGCCACTCACGTCCGCTAAGCCCCCGTACAATGAGGATTTTTTTCAGTTGCTCGAGTTCGGGCTGCAAGACCATCCATAAATGCTCGGAATCATGATGCGGTTGAAGCGCGGGTGGATGACGCCATTGGACTGTGCTGGCTTGCTCGCGGCTGAGAAGCAGCTTTTGGGCCGCAGATTTGGTACTCACGCCTACCGTACCTATTTTGACATGCTCCGGCCAGTTAAATCCAGGATCATCATACAGTGGCTGCAAATAAAAATTAGCAGCCGCCCGACTGACAAATACAACTAAATCATGGTGCTCGGGCCGATGCGCTGCTGCAATTTCCTGTGCCAGTGACACGACCCGTAAAGCAGGCGCATTGATACTCGGGACACCCGCTTGCTGGAGTCCCTGGGCAAGCCGTTGATTTCTATGCGTCGGCCGCGTCAATACTACGGTGCGTAGTTTTACTTTAGTCATGCCCTTGATCAAGGCGCTGCAAAATCTCGTCGGCTCCCTGCCCTATGAGATCATTGGCCACCTCTTCGCCCATGGCACGTGCCTGCGACAAAGGTCCCTGCTGTTCGGCCCGGTAAATGATCGTGCCATCAGGCTCTGCGACCAAAGCACGCACGTGCAAGGCAGGCTCATCCGCTGCAGTGAAAATTTCCGCATAGGCTGCCATGGGAATCTGGCAAGAACCACCCAACACTCGGGATACGCTGCGCTCCGCCTCGGCTTGAGCCGTACTTGATGCACATACCAAAGGAGCCAATACAGATAACAGGTCCTGTCGGTCCTGACTGATTTCTATCCCTAACGCACCCTGCCCTGCGGACGGTAAAGAGTCCTCTGCAGACAATACGTGACGAATTCGTTCTTGTAATTTGAGACGCTCAAGGCCGGCAGCTGCCAATATAATGGCGTCAAACTCGTCAGCATCCAGTTTACCCAGGCGGGTGTCCAGATTACCGCGTAAAGGTTTAATCTCCAGATGCGGGTAGCGCGCCCGTATTTGGGACTCTCTGCGTAAGCTCGAGGTCCCGACAATACTGCCTGCGGGCATGGCCGCCAAGTCCTCGTATTTATTTGATACATAAGCATCAAATGGGTTGCCCCGGGGCAAGATGGCGGCCAACTCAAACCCTGCTGGCAGCTCATAGGGTACGTCCTTGAGTGAATGTACCGCGATATGGGCGCGGCCGTCCTGCAATGCTGCTTCCAGCTCCTTGATAAATAGACCTTTGCCCCCGATTTTGGCCAAGCTGCGGTCGAGAATCTCATCTCCGCGAGTGCTCAGGCTCAGGAGCTCGACCTGCATTTGCGGATACAGCTCCTCCAAAAGGGCTTTGACATGTTCAGCCTGCCAAAGTGCAAGCCTGCTTGCGCGTGTTGCGATGACTAGCTTTTCTAATGCCACAGCTTTTAAATACTCCAACTCTATAATAGATTTGCAAAATAACGGGCAACGGCAGCGCCGATCAGGCCCAAGACAGCTAGTATGGTCAATCCCTGCAAAAGAGACAGACGTGACTCATAAGCCTTTTTCTGTGGTTTTTCATTTGTCATGATTCAATAACCTTTACTTATCGTTGCTGGCGTTTAGCCAACCACTTGCCACCACCAATGACGATGGCAACACAAAGCAACTCAATACCATATCGAACAGGTGCGGATAAGGTGCCAAAATGCTCGACAATATAAACATCTGCTACGAGCATACCACCGGCTATCCAACCCAACAAACCCGCCCCCAACAAAATAATGATCGGATAACGATCCAGTGCCTTGAGAATTATAGTACTTCCCCAGATGATAATTGGTACGCTGAGCAGCAAACCAAAAATCACATACGCCAACTGATGCTCAGTGCCATGCGCTACCCCTGCAATCGCGATCACATTATCCAGACTCATCACAAAATCAGCAATAAGTATGGTTTTTATGGCACCCCAAAGGGTGTTGTCCGCCTTTAAGTTGCTATCTCCCCCATCGCTGGGGATTAATAGCGTAATGCCAATCCAGATTAATAAAGCCGCCCCCACAATTTTCAAAAATGGGGTAGCGAGCAGGGCCAAGGCAAAAAATATCAATATGATTCGCAGCATAATCGCCGCGAAAGTGCCCCAAAAAATACCTGCACGCCGTTTTTTTTCATCGAGGTTACGGCATGCCAACGCAATAACCAAAGCGTTATCACCGCCAAGCAATATATCTATCAGGATAATCTGAAATAATATTGCCCAGTGGATATTGGAAAAAAACTCCAGCATGCCGCTCTTGCCCCTTTTTCAACAATTAGAGCACGGATTTCAGCAGCTTGCCCATCTCGGAGGGGTTCAAAGTCGTACGAATACCGCACTCCTCCAACACCTCGATTTTTGCTTGCGCCGTGTCATCACCCCCTGAAATCAGCGCACCAGCATGGCCCATGCGCTTACCTGCAGGGGCGGTTACCCCAGCAATAAAGCCAACTACCGGCTTGGTCATGTGCTCTTTGGCCCAGCGGGCGGCGTTGACCTCATCCGAGCCACCGATCTCGCCAATCATAATGACTGCATCAGTCTCGGGATCCTCATTGAACATCTTTAGCACATCGATATGCTTCAAGCCATTAATGGGGTCCCCACCAATACCCACTGCCGTGGACTGGCCCAAACCTAACTCCGTCAATTGAGCTACAGCCTCATAGGTCAAAGTACCTGAGCGGCTGACCACACCGATACGGCCCTTACGATGAATATGGCCGGGCATGATACCGATCTTGATCTCATCAGGAGTGATAACGCCGGGACAGTTAGGCCCCAATAGCAGAGTCTTTTTGTTTTCAGCCCGCATTCTGTTGCGCAGCTCAAGCATATCACGTACCGGGATGCCCTCAGTGATACAGATCACCAAATCCAAATCTGCATCCACCGCCTCCCAAATGGCATCTGCTGCGCCCGCAGGAGGTACATAAATCACGGATACAGTAGCACCAGTTTGCTCTTTGGCCTCTTTGACCGTGCCATAAATAGGAATGCCCTCAAAGTCCTCTCCGGCACGCCTTGGGTTCACCCCGGCAACAAAGGCCGCCATCCCATTACCATACTCACGACACATCCGGGTATGAAACTGTCCGGTTTTTCCAGTAATCCCCTGAGTGATAACCTTGGTATCTTTGTTAACAAGAATTGACATGTATTATCCTTTACAATTGCTTTGTGATGGGTAATCCCGTTACTTGGCTGCCGCTTCGACGATCTTTGTGGCTGCTTCAGCCATCGTGTCAGCACTGATGATGGGAAGTCCGGAATCAGCCAGCAATTGCTTGCCCTGCTCCTCGTTGGTCCCTTTCATGCGCACGACTAATGGCACATCGAGGTTAACCGCCTTGCTTGCCTCAATCACTCCCTCAGCAATCACATCACAACGCATAATACCGCCAAATATATTGACCAGGATGGCCTTTACATTTTCATTGCTCAGCATGATCTTGAAGGCCTCTGTGACCTTTTCCACGCTGGCACCGCCCCCGACATCCAAAAAGTTGGCCGGCTCGCCACCGAATAACTTGATGGTATCCATAGTGGCCATGGCCAAACCCGCACCATTGACCAGACAGCCAATATTGCCGTCTAGCTGAATATAAGCCAAATCATGCTTGCTGGCCTCTATCTCTGCGGGGTCTTCCTCATCGAGGTCACGCAAGGCCACGATCTCTGGCTGGCGATAAAGCGCATTTTCATCAAAATTGAATTTCGCATCCAAAGCGATCACATCCCCATCTCCGGTTAGTACCAGCGGGTTGATTTCTGCAAGCGCCCCGTCGTACTCCCAAAACACTTCGTAGAGTTTTTGCAGCATATCTGCTGCCTTGGCCTGGGATGCCGCAGGAATACCAATACCCTTGGCCAGGCCGAGCGCCTCATCTTCAGTCAGTCCAGTTGCCGGGTCGACAAAAACCTTTAAAATGGCATCCGGGTTTTCCTCGGCCACCTCCTCAATTTCCATGCCGCCCTCGGCAGAAGCCATAACACATACACGCTGACTATCGCGATCTATCACTATCCCGATATAAAACTCCTTGGCAATATCTGCCCCCTCCTCGATGAGCAGTCGACGTACTTTCTGCCCTTCGGGGTCTGTCTGGTGGGTGATTAGTTGCATCCCCAGGATTTCTTCAGCCAGGGTACGCACCTCATCAATTGATTTTGCGATCTTTACCCCGCCGCCCATACCACGTCCGCCAGCATGGATTTGAGCCTTGACCACCCACACCGGGCCGCCGAGCTCCTCAGCTGCACTCACTGCCTCATCAACAGTAAAAACAGGAATGCCGCGAGGTACATTAACACCACGCTCCCTAAGTAATGCCTTGCCTTGATACTCGTGTATATTCATTGATTACCTGTCCGACTTAAACATAAACAAAAACAACTACCTACAAAAAATCACTCAGCGCCACTTTTGGCAGAGTGCCCTGTATACCACTTGGGGTAGTACTCTTTGACGATCTCGCCATCCTCACGCAAAGCGTGACAGCCGCCTACGGCGAATGGCTTGCGATTTGGATCCGGGTCGCGGCGTGCCACACGCGTACCTACCCCCTGTACTGCCAAGGTAGGAAGCACCTGACAAAGCTCTGTCATATGGGTGCACCCTGCTGTGCGTTTAAACCGTTCGCGCACCGCGTGTCTGAAACCACGCAATAAATTTAAGCCGATGAGCCCCCGATAAGCCTCGGCGATGCTGGAGCAATGCTCGTTATACGGAGCATCCTCATAAGCAGCTGTTGCATTGACAATGTTGTACTGATCATCGACTGTGACGCAAATCTGCATATGATGGATCGGATATCCAGCGGGCCACACAGTCCCATCACGAAAAGTGAAATCATAACTTTTGGTGTCTATCAGGGTAGCCTCCAGATCCCACAGACCATCATCCCGCTCAAACACCTGGGATACGACCGAGCGGTTATGTAAAGGCGTGCGCGCTACCTTATGCGTAGATGATGACATAAACAAACCTGCAAAAATAAAACAATCAAACGGTTTACTATAACACCTTTCGTGCCGGCTCAAGCAGTGATTTAGCACGCCATGAATCGCATTCGCGCCACAAAATCATAAAGCTAATATGCCTGGGAGTCATCTAATACCCTGCGAATAATCTCAGCATTAAAACCGCGTTGACTTAAAAAACGAAACTGCCGGGCATATTGGCGACGATCCTCGGCAGGCTCACCAAACCTGCGCTGCCAAACGGCCAAAGCCCGCTCAAACTCGTCTGGCTGCAAAGCTGCCAGCTCCCGCTCGATAATTTCTGGGGCAATTTGGTGTCGGGAGAGTTCAAGACGCAATCGCTGTACACCAAAACGCTCTTTGCGTGAGCGTAGATAGACCTCAACAAATCGTTCATCACTGAGCAAGTTTTTTTTCTCCAGCTCATCAAGCACCTGCTCTATTGCCTGCCTATCATCGGTATAGCGCTGCATTTTGCACCCCAGATCAAAACGTGAATGCTCCCGACGTGCGAGCAGGGCAACCGCCCGAGCAAATAAATCTGAATCCTTGGACATCGTTTTCACCAGGCATCCATCAACCATAGACTACACATAAAATAATGGGAGGTAGATGTAACACTACCTCCCATCAAGCAAAATCACTCGAGAATCAAGCCTCATCACCCTTTGCGCTGTCCGCCTCCGCCTCTGCCTTTGCACTCAGCCCGGCCAGCGGCGCAACGCCAAAATGCTCACGCACCTTATTTTCGATCTCAAGGGCCAGCTCCGGATTCTCTAGCAAAAACTCACGGGCGTTATCCTTGCCTTGCCCCAATCGCTGATCGCCGTAACTGTACCAGGCACCGGCACGCGAGACGATACCCGCCTGGGTGCCCAAATCGAGGATCTCGCCCTCTCGGGAAATACCCGCCCCGTACATGATATCGAACTCAGCTTGCTTGAATGGGGGGGCAACCTTGTTTTTAACAACCTTGACACGGGTTTCGTTACCGACGACCTCATCACCTCGCTTAATCGCACCGATACGACGTATATCCAGGCGTACCGATGAGTAGAACTTGAGGGCATTTCCTCCGGTAGTGGTCTCAGGGTTGCCAAACATGACGCCAATTTTCATGCGAATCTGATTAATAAAGATCACCATGCAATTAGCGCGTTTAATGGTGGCGGTTAATTTGCGCAATGCCTGACTCATCAAGCGTGCCTGCAAGCCGGGCAGTGAGTCACCCATATCGCCCTCGATCTCGGCCTTTGGCGTCAGCGCAGCTACCGAGTCGACCACAATCAAGTCCACGGAGCCAGAACGTACCAAGGCCTCGGTAATCTCCAGGGCCTGCTCACCGGTGTCCGGCTGTGAAATCAATAAATCCTCAAGGTTCACGCCTAGCTTGGCCGCGTATTGCACATCGAGTGCATGCTCTGCATCTACAAAAGCGCAGGTTCCTCCCAGCTTTTGCATTTCAGCCAATACCTCAAGCGCCAAAGTGGTCTTGCCGGAAGACTCAGGCCCGTACACCTCGACAACCCGTCCCCGGGGCAAGCCACCCACCCCCAGGGCAATATCCAGTCCTAACGAGCCTGTGGAGCAAACCTGTATGTCATGCTCAACCTGATTATCGCCATAACGCATCACCGAGCCCTTGCCAAACTGCTTTTCAATTTGATTAAGAGCAGCTGCCAGCGCCTTTTCCCGCTCGGCTGAAATGGCTGAATTTCGTTTGTCGTTCATTTAAACCTCATTGATTGTTCTGTGCATGCACTGGATTTGATAGGCCCAATAAATCATGCAAAATACTATTCGCCAAGTATACTGTATAAATAAACAGATAGCGAATTTACGATCATCATGTGCTACACCCACAACGCCCCTCTATTGTAGCCCAGCAAAATTCATGCTTTGCCAATTTTTATTTTTTCCCTGGGACATCTTTAGCCTGCAATAGCAACCAGCCCAGCTTTTAGTTACGCTACAAAACTTTAAAAAAGACGTACAATCTAGCGCTTTCCCCTCTTTAATTTTATTGGTTCATTATGTGGTTCAAAAACCTTCGCATTTTCCGTTTAAATCCGGACTGTAATCTTGAAACCGAGCCGTTACTACAGGCACTGGAGCAACAGCGTTTTCACCCTGTGGGCAGCCAGGATATGCAAAGTATTGGCTGGGTGTCCCCGGGGGCTGATTTGCCTTTGGCCCTGACAGTAGAAAACCAGATCCTCCTTTGTGCCCAGACCGAAAAAAAACTACTGCCCGCAGCGGTAATCAATCAAGTCGCACGCGAACAAGCGCAGGAGCTGGAGGCTGAGCAGGGCTTCAGACCCGGGCGCAAGCAAATGCAGGAAATTAAAGACGAGGTCACAATGACTTTGTTGCCACGCGCATTTTCTGTGCAACGACAGACGCACGTCTGGCTTGATACTACGAACCGCTGGCTCGTGATTGATGCTGCTGCACAAAATACCGCAGATGAAATACTCAGCTTGCTGGGTGAGACCCTGAGCCCCTTTCCGGCTTTGCCACTACAAACCGAGTATGCACCTGCCGCCCTACTGACCCAGTGGCTCCTCGATGAGGAGGACCCCCTGCCATTTTCTCTGGATGATGATGCCGAGCTGCGTGCCAAGCAAGATCAGCGGGCCGTCATACGCTATGTCCGCCATCCCCTGGATAAAGAGCTGATCAGGCAGCAAATTGAACAAGGCATGTACTGCAGCCGACTGGGATTGACCTGGGCAGATCGCATCAGCTTTGTGCTCAATGAAAACCTGGAGTTACGTCGGGTAAGCCCACTGGACATCTTGACCGATGAGCAAAACCAGCCAGAACATGACGCCCAGGAGGAACTCAGCGCCACTTTTTTATTGATGTGTGAAGAATTCAATGCACTATTGAATCAATTACTGACGCAATTGGGTAGCGAAAAAATAGAGGATTAACGCTCGTAGGCGCACAGACCATCAACGTCGACGAGCGTCAGGTGACGCCCACGCACGTCAATGAAGCCCCGTTTTGACAGATCATGCAAAATACGGGAAAAATGCTCCGGAGTCAGATTCAGCAGATGTGCGATACTGGCCTTGGGCTTTTTCAGCTCGCAGGTGGCCCCATTACGCAGTGGCAAATGACTGAGCAAATACATCATGACCCGCTGCGTGCCCGACATGAACGACTGGGTTTCCATGGACAGATCTCCGGTCAGGGCAAATAATCGCTTGGCCAGCAAGCCCAACACCTTTTCCAGGGCATGCTCATGCGCGCTCAACACACTGACAAATGTTGTAAAAGAAACAACTGCCAACTCACAATCCGTTACTGCATAGGCATCGAGGGGGTAATTGTTTTGCATGAGCATATAAATCTCACCAAAACTGGTTGGCCCCTGCAGCTCGCAGATCACGCGCTCACAGCCTGTCTGGGTACGTAATCCCATCCTGACCCGCCCCTTGGCCAGGAGATAAAAGTGAGTGGCGGGCTGGCCCTGGGCAAACAAAGGAGTGTCCTTTTTAACCGTGCGCAACTGGCACTTATGGGCAAGATCAATGCAGGCCTGCTCGGGCCAGTCCTTGCACAAAACATTTTGTTGCATCAAGGCTGCTAATTGATCGTACATTGGTATTCTCCTTTGGTCTGGCAACTAAATAATGCGCGAATAGGTTGCCTGCGTGCGCTGGGCCAAATAATGGTCGAAAATCATGCTCACTGCGCGCACAAACAAACGCCCCTTGAGGGTGACGGTGATATGCTGCCCATCACGCAGCACAAAGCCTTTTTCTATATAGGGAGTCAATTGTGCTAATTCAGCCTCAAAATAGCGCTCAAAATCCATATTAAAGCGTTGGTTAAACTCATCAAATACGACGGGCATGCTGCACATCAGATCCATGATGACCGCGGCGCGAATCTCGTCATCGCGGCTCATGACTATCCCCCGCTGAACAGCGAGCGCACCCTCATCAATGCTTTGATAATAGCTTTTCAAGGAGCGATTATTTTGTATATAGGTATTTTGCACCTTGCCGATGGACGATACCCCCAAACCCAGCAAATCATGATCTGCACGCGTGGTATAGCCCTGAAAATTCCTCTGTAAACTGCCATCTACCTGGGCCAGATTAAGCTCATCCTCAGGCAAGGCAAAATGATCCAGCCCGATATAAACATAGCCCGCATCCACCAGGCTTTGGGCAGCATGTAAGAACAAATCCAGACGCAGCTCAGGATCGGGCAGGTCCTCATCCCTGATTAATCGCTGGGCCTTGAAGCGCTGAGGCAAATGGGCATAATTATATAAGGCGATGCGATCGGGTCGCAGCTGTAATAATCGCTGTACGGTTTGCT
Source organism: Paenalcaligenes sp. (assembly GCA_035302065.1). GTDB lineage: Bacteria > Pseudomonadota > Gammaproteobacteria > Burkholderiales > Burkholderiaceae_B > Paenalcaligenes. The sequence continues at coordinate 14,251 of DATGTB010000029.1, forward strand.
GGAAACTGGATAGATTCTGTTTGGGCAGACCATAGATCAAGTCAGTGTTGATGGAATCAAAGCCTGCAGCGCGGGCGGCAAACACGACCTCCTCGACCTGACTATAAGGCTGAATGCGGTTAACCGCCTTTTGGACCTCCTCATCAAAATCCTGCACCCCAAAACTGCACCGATTAAAGCCAAAATCTGCTAAGATAGACAGAGTGTCAGCAGTCACGGTGCGGGGGTCAATCTCGATGCTTAACTCTGCGTCAGGTAAAAACTGAAAACGCTGTTGCAACCCCGTCATCAGGGCTTTTTGCTCATCTGCATTCAAAAAGGTAGGCGTACCGCCACCAAAGTGAAGCTGCCCCAGCTGCGTGGTCTCACCCAGATGGGGCAAAACCAGATCAGCTTCACGCATCACATACTGTACGTATTGTGACGAGCGTGTATGATCCTGGGTGATAATTTTATTGCATGCACAAAAATAACACAGCGATGCGCAAAATGGCAGATGAATATAAACTGACAGGGGGCGCGCAGCGCTACCTGCCTTTGCTCGGCGCTGCAAAGCCTGCACATAGTGCGCAGGACTGAAAGGCTCTTTAAAACGATCCGCTGTGGGATATGAGGTATACCGCGGGCCGGGCCGGTCAAAACGCTCAATCAGGGCACGGGAGAAACTCAACTCCTCAAGGCTTTGGCGGGCATTGTCCTCAATTACTTTGGGTTGCATAATAAACAAGCCATCTCTTATTTCAGTGAACAAAATTAGCTATTTTAATGATTATGATTGATTGCTCGCCCCCTGTCATTGATATCTATCAAGAAAAACGGCTATGACTGAATAAAAAGTAATTTTTTCTAAAATATCCCATCAAAACAAGTTGAATATCGTATTATTCATAGTCGTAATAGGAAATAACGGTTGACCGGTCAATGTCTTTACTTCTGATCCTCATTTTGCCTTTTATAGGCGGCTTGGTTTCTGCCTGTTTACCCGCATCAAAACGAGTTTTGCAAGCTAGCGTTGCCGTAACCACCGCAGTACTATGCACCCTTTGCACCCTGGTGTATTTACCTGCCTTCTTTCAGGATGGCATCCCGACGGTGCAGGCTCAATGGATCCCCGCCTACGACCTCGAGTTCACGCTCCGGCTTGACGGTTTTGCCTGGCTATTCACCATGATTATCAGTGTGATGGGCGCATTTATTGCACTCTATGCGCACTATTACCTGTCCGCACAGGATCCAGTCCGCAGGTTTTTCGTATTTTTGCAGTTATTTATGGGTGCCATGCTTGGCGTCGTGCTGTCCGGAAACTTGATCCAACTGGTTATTTTCTGGGAGCTGACCAGCCTGTGCTCCTTTATGTTGATTGGCTATTGGTATCATCGCCGCGATGCCCGCCGTGGCGCTCGCATGTCATTCATCATCACCGGAGGCGGAGGGCTGGCCTTGCTAGCCGCTGTGCTCATGATGCGCGAGATCGTAGGCTCTTTTGACCTGCACACGGTGCTAAACTCAGGCGATATCATCCGTAACCACCCCTGGTACAGT
>DATGTB010000030.1:0-10646 GCA_035302065.1 Paenalcaligenes sp.
TTTCACGGCGGCAGCCGGGGTTCGAATCCCCGTGGGGACGCCATAGGAGCGGTAGTTCAGTTGGTTAGAATACCGGCCTGTCACGCCGGGGGTCGCGGGTTCGAGTCCCGTCCGCTCCGCCAAGATTGCAAAGCCCTTGTACTGATTACAAGGGCTTTTTTGCGTCTATACACTTGCGCCTACGCCCTCATGGCAAGAAGACGGCTTGCCAAACCATCTTTGCCCGCACGGTTTACATTTTGTTTAACCTATAATTGTAACCAAATAAATCTCTGCTGCCGGGCCAACAACCTTTATTTGCAACTATCTTCCGTTAATCTCGCCCATCTCCCGGCGTTGCTTATTGTTACAGGACTGTTGCCCTACCTGCAATTACTCGATTTTTTCCTTTTGAGCTACTAAATTAAGCCCTTTCATTTATCTAGTTACGACCAAAAAGGAAAACATCATGTCGCGTCAAACCCCTTGGACAAGTGCCGAGGTACTACAACTTTATGAGCTTGGATTGCTGGAACTTGTCTGGCGTGCACAAACTATTCATCGTCAGCACCATGATCCCACACAGCTACAATTATCTACCCTCTTATCCATCAAAACTGGTGGCTGTCCTGAAGACTGCACCTACTGCCCCCAATCCAAACATTATGATAGCGGAGTTAAAAACACTCCCTTGCTCAAACTCGATGAAGTACGCGCAGCCGCTCAACGAGCCAAAGAACAGGGCGCTCAACGCTTTTGCATGGGGGCTGCCTGGCGTTCACCGACAGAAAAACAGCTTGATGACGTCATTGCCATGATTGAGGCGGTCAAAGACCTGGGAATGGAAACTTGCGTGACCCTGGGCTTATTGAAAAAAGGACAGGCGCAACGACTCAAAGATGCTGGTCTGGATTATTACAATCATAATCTGGACACTGAACCGGACTTCTATGCCGATATCATCAGCACCCGCACCTATGAGGATCGTCTGCAGACACTGGAACAAGTCGGTGCTGCCGGCCTGAAGAGCTGCGTTGGCGGGATCATTGGTCTGGGTGAAACCATTGAGCAGCGCGCCCGGCTCATAGCCACGCTGGCCAATCTGGACCCGGCCCCTGACTCGGTGCCTATTAATCAACTGGTAGCAGCCCCTGGTACACCGCTGGCCCAGGCCACCCCGATTGCACCCTTTGAGCTGATACGCACAATAGCCATCGCCCGCATCACAATGCCCAAAGCAACGGTGCGTCTTTCTGCCGGACGCGATCGGCTTGACCATAGCGCTCAGGCCCTATGCTTTTTGGCCGGAGCCAACTCCATTTTTTATGGCGACAGCCTCCTGACCACACCCAACCCATCACAAGCGGATGATTTGGCTTTGTTGGCTGAGTTGGGCCTCTCTCCTCAAACTGAGAAGGGTTAAACCAGCATGTTCTACCTTGTTTTCAGTGTTCTTTGTAGCGTCACAGTATCGGTGTTACTAAAAATGGCCCGTCGCTATCATATCGATGTACGGCAGGCCATTGCCTCCAACTATATCATGGCCAGCGGCCTGACCCTTATCCTGCTGCGCCCCCGCCTGGACACCGTCTTTCAGGCGCAAACGCCCTATCTGACCTTATTCCTTTTGGGGATTCTGCTGCCCACCATTTTTTTTGTCATGGCGCGCGCTGTCGAACAGGTCGGGATTGTGCGCTCGGATGCTGCCCAGCGGCTGTCGTTGCTCATTCCCTTGCTGGCGGCCTTTATCATTTTTCAAGAACCTTTTAATCAATGGAAATTGGCGGGCATGGCTTGTGGTCTACTGGCCATCATGGCCTTGACCCTGGGCAGCGCTCAAGCCACGACCAAACAGGCCGCAGGCCAACGCAGTGCCTTGCTTTTGCTGGGCGTTTGGGCCGGCTATGGCGTCATTGACGTTCTCTTCAAACAGCTCGCCAAAAGTGGGCTGGCCTTTAACAGCAGCCTGATTATTACCTTTGTTTTAGCAGGCCTATTAATGTTTGCCCATCTGTTTCGCACCACCACCCGCTGGCATGGCCACAGTCTTGCTGCCGGACTGCTCCTTGGCTTATTTAATTTTGGCAATATTTATTTTTATGTTCGTGCACACCAAAGCTTTCCAGCCAACCCGGCCGTTGTCTTTGCTTCAATGAATATCGGCGTGATTGTGCTCGGTACGCTAGCCGGCGTGCTGCTTTTCAAGGAGCGGGCTACTGCCCTGATCGCTATTGGCCTGGCTCTGGCGATTACTGCCATTATCCTGTTGTTGCCCTGAGGATGCTCAGGCGGCCTCGGTACGCTCCTGTGCCGGCTCCTGTACGTCAGGCTGTTCCTCATCAACATTCGGGTCGTGGGAAATATCGATCGCTACATCAACCCGTGGATCCAACGATGAAATCCCCCCTGCCGACTGCAAGCTATCGGGCATGGGCACATACTCGGTGGGGGCATCGGCAGTCAGATGCTCGCCGGTAATCTTGGCAGGACGCACAAAAGCAATCAACAGGCTACTGCAAGCAGCCACAAAAATGAAATAAGTATGACTCCCCCAGGCATCCATCACCACCCCTACCAGCAAGGGTCCCAAACAGGCCCCCACCCCATAGACCATATACAAGATGGCACTCAGACCCACACGCCGCTCGGGATCCACATTATCGTTGGCAAAAGCCGCTCCCAGCGGATAAAGGGTGAATTGTAACACCCCAAAGACGGCAGAAAACACGAGCAAGGTCTCATAATGCAATCCCCACCACCCCCAAAGCGGGATGGACAGGCCGAACATCAAAATCGCACTGATACGGATCAGCTGCACCCGGTTGATGCGATCTGCCAGCCAGCCAACCGGCCACTGTGCGAGCACTCCGGCAGCCACAGAAGTAGCCACAAAAATTGCTGCCTGCTCACTGCTCAGATTTACCCGTACCGCATATACTGGCGCCAGCCCGTAAAAAGCACCGGTCACCATGCCCGCCACGAACAGCACCAACAAGGACAGGGGAACACGCTCAAAATAATAACGCGCATTAATGGGCGCCGGCACCTGCAAGGCCGGATGCAATCGTCGTGTCAAAGCAATGGGTATCAGACTGAGCACCGCACAAATGGCCACAAAGATGAGGGGCTTATAATCGAGCACGGGAAAGCGGGCCAAAATCAACTGACCAAGCACAGTACCCAAACTGGTCATCACCATATAAAAGGCAAATACAGTACCGCGCTGCGAATTTTCTGTTTGCTCATTGAGCCAGCTTTCCAAGGCCATGAACTGCGTGACCATGGCCGCCCCGGCAATAAACCGCAATCCCAGCCACAGCCATAGTGGTTCAATCAACACCTGCACCAAAATGGCAATGGTCGCAATTGCAGCGGTCGCTGCATAGGCCCGTATATGCCCCACCCCGATGATTAATTTATGTCCCACCCGGGCGCCGATGACCAGGCCCAGATAGTAGGCAGCGAGCAACCCCCCGACCCAAACCTCAGAGACAGAAAGCTCAGTCAAGCGTAGCCCCATATACGTATTGAACAACCCGGACCCGGTTAATAAAAACAGGGTCGCCAGATACAGGGAAAAGAAAGCAGCAACCACGTGCACCATAGGCTTACGAGAAAAAAAAGAAAGTTGGAGGAAATTCTGTCTGATTTAGCCGTGCGAAAATCCACGACTGGCTATAATGGTAGGCTGGTTACTGGAGCCAAGCTCCATTATGATCCAACGATACCTGATAATCCACATCAAATCATACGCTTTATGAGCACATCAACCTCATCTACAAAAAATCTTGAACTTAGTCACCTCAGCGCAACAGGTGAAGCGCAAATGGTGGATATTAGCCACAAAACCCGTACGCAACGCGAGGCAGTAGCGCGCAGTACAGTGCGTCTGAGTCCGGCTGCATTTGAGCTACTTTCAGCACAAAAAAATGCCAAGGGCGAGGTCTTTAATACCGCCCGCATTGCCGGCATACTGGCAGCCAAACGCTGCGCCGACCTCATCCCCATGTGCCATCCATTACAACTGGACTATGTTGGTATCGATTTTGAGGTCAACGACAAAACCCACACCATCACTATCCGTGCCACCTGCCGCTGTGCCTACACCACCGGAGTCGAAATGGAGGCGCTTACCGCCTGCAGTATGGCTGCCCTGACCATCTATGATATGTGCAAGGCAGCCGATAAAGGCATTGTGATAGAAAACACCCGACTAGAGTCCAAATCCGGAGGGAAAAGCGGCAGCTGGCAGGCCGAACAACTTGAGGAAGGAAAATGAGTCAACCCACCATCAAAGTTTTATATTTCGCCCAGGTCGCAGAGCTACTGGAAAAGCGCGAGGAGTCCTGGCCCCTGGCCGCTGATTTGACTGTGCGCCAGCTGATAGACGAACTCTGTCACCGCTATGAGCAGCTCGAGCCTCTCAAAGGACGCTTGCAGGTTGCCATTAACCAAAACCACGCCCAGGCACAGGACACGATCTCCGCCCAGGACGAGGTGGCTGTGTTTGAGCCTGTCACTGGAGGCTAATCCATGATTCGCATTCAAACCGAGGATTTCAACGCCGGTGCCCTGCTCGAGGAGATGCGCGCCCGCCATCATGGCCACCAAGGGGCTATTTTAAGCTTTATTGGCTATGTCCGCGACTTTGCTCCCGGTGCCCAGACCAAAACCCTGTTTCTGGAACATTATCCAGGCATGTGTGAGCGCGAAATCGAGCGTATTTGTGATACTGCCATGCAACGTTGGGATATCATGTCTTATAAGGTCGTCCATCGCGTTGGCGCTTTACATAATGGCGAGCAAATCGTATTTTTGGCGGTGGCCAGCCGACATCGCACCGAGGCCTTCAGGGCCGGTGAATTTATCATCGATGCACTCAAGACCCGGGCCCCTTTCTGGAAGCGTGAGCATTTACAGGACGGAGGGCAGTTTTGGGTCCAGCAGCGCGAGGAGGATGCACAGCGCACTGCGCAATGGGAGCACCTCGACACAGATGACCTTCCTACTTAATCATAGATAACCATAGGAGTTTCCATGGCCAGAATTTCATTAAACTGTGCTATCTTGACCATTAGTTCGGATCCCGAGCGTGCCGACAGCACCGGTGACTTTCTTGCTGAGGCAGTGGACAAGGCAGGGCATCAATGCGTACAGCGCGCCCGCAGCACTGGCTGCCTGTATGATATCCGCAAACAACTTAGCCAGTGGATTGCTGACCCGCAGGTACAGGTCATTTTATGCAATGGCGGGACCGGTTATGGTCCACACAAAAACACCGTTTCTGCGGTACGTCCATTATTCGATGAGGAGGTATCAGGCTTTGGCGAGCTGTTTCGGGCGCTGTCCTATGCCGATATCGGCAGCGGCGCAATTCAATCCGAGGCCCTGGCCGGCTTGGCCAACAACAAGGTGATTTTCTGTCTGCCGGGATCCACCGGTGCCGCTCAGCTGGCCTGGCGAGAGCTTATTCAGCCACAACTTGACGAAGACACCACGCCATGTAATTTTGCCGGCCACTGTAGTGGATAGAACAACAAACTAATCGTTTTAACTGTATGGGGTTTACATGCTAGATTTTGATTCCGCACAAGATCGATTGATTCAGGCTGCCGCCGTGCCCGTTCGTTCTGAACGTGTACCGGTGGGGCAGGCCTTGGGCCGTATTAGTGCCCAGGTCGTGCATGCCAACATAGATATTCCGCCTGCAGATAATAGTGCCATGGATGGTTATGCCATTCGCCACAGCGACGTACGCCTGGATGAGCCTATGCCCATCCAGGATCATATCTATGCCGGTGATAAACCCATGCCACTAGCCGCCGGCCAGGCCATCAGGTTATTTACCGGTAGCCTGGTCCCTGAGGGCGCCGATACCGTTGTCATGCAAGAGCACTGCACCGAGCATGAGGGGCAGGTAGAAATCAATCGCCTGCCTGAGCAAGGGGCCAATGTGCGATTCAGAGGTGAGGATATGGCCCGCGATCAGGCCATCATCACGCAAGGGGTACGACTCAACAGTCGCCATATGGCCTTGTTGGCTGCCCAGGGCTGTACCCACCTTGATGTCTATCCTGTGCCCAGAATCGGCATTTTGAGTACCGGTGATGAGCTGGTGGACCCGGGCACTGCCCTGCAAGAAGGACAAATCTATAACTCCAACACCCCCTCGCTCGAGGGCATGGTCGAGCAGTTGGGCGCACACACCGTCATGAAGCTGCACGCCCCCGACACCATCGAGGGTATACAGGAGGCGCTCAAACAGCTGACCGATAGCTGTGATGTTGTATTGACCGTAGGTGGGGTATCGGTCGGCGACAAGGATTTTGTCAAACCTGCCATCGAACAAATGGGTGGGCATATGGATTTGTGGCGAGTGCGCATGAAACCGGGTCGCCCCGTGACATTGGCTCACGTACGACGCACACCGGTCATTGGCTTGCCAGGCAACCCGGTCTCTGCCTACGCGGTATTTATGCTGATGGTTTCACCGCTGATTCGCCGCCTGCAAGGGCGCACGCAAATCCTGCCCCCGGTCCTGTATGGCTATCTGGATAGCAGCCGCGCCTACCATGACCATCGCGAGGAGTTTTTACGGGTGCAGGCCAACCCGCAAAACGATGGACAGCTACAGCTAGTGCCTCATCCCAAGCAAGGCTCAGCCATGATCAGCTCGCTGGCCTGGGCAAGTGGACTCGCCCGCATCCCCGCAGAGCAGAAAATTACTGCAGGCAGTATTGTCCGTTATTATGATTTTGGCCTGTGGGGTAGCTAACCTCAGCTCGAGCCCTGCCCCCCGTGCTGCCCTGCTAACAGATGCGCTGCATCTTTAAGGTCACGGGGGGTATTGATATTGGTAAAGGCGGCTGCCGCCTGCGGTCCGAACTCAACTGCCACTGCCTCGTATTGCCTAAGCCAGGGCATCACCCGCCGCTCCTGTGCCTGTATATAGTCAGCCAGCCCGGGGGCAGCCTCTACATGGGCCAACAAACAAAGGGGATAGTCCCGCTCGGCGCGACAATAAAACAGCCTGCAGGCGGGATGTTGCCGCTGTGCCTGCCATAACCGATCAATAAAATCCGCAGGTAAAAAAGGACTATCCACTGGTACCACGACCACCCATGGAGTGCGGCTATGGCGCAAGACTGATAGCAGACCAATCAACGGACCCTGCCCCGCCGGCAAGTCATCATCATCGGGGACCACCCGCCCATAGGCGGCATACCGCCCCAGATTTTGATTGGCATTAATAATGAGCTCGTTGACAGCCGGCTGCAATAACTCTTGCTGCCAGGCGACCAAAGGCCGGCCAGCAAGATGCACCAACCCTTTATCAATAGCTTCATTTTGTTTTTGCCCGTGAGCGGATTGCTGTGCGAGTGATTGCATCCTGCGCGCCTGACCGCCGGCCAAAATGGCTCCGGTGAGTTGACTCTTGTCGATCATGGCGTCCTGTTATCCGCCGATATAACTCATTTCTACTCGCGGGGTATCATCCGTACCCTCGCCACGCTGCTCGGAATAACGGGCATCACGACCCGCCCACATATTGATGATGAACTGGGCCAGCTCGTCATTATTGGCTGCAGAGCGTAATAGCGAACGTATATCATGCCCCTCGGAACCAAACAGACAGAGGAAAAACTTGCCCTCAGGGGATAGACGCAAACGTGTGCAATCACCACAAAACGGCTGCGACACACTGGTGATCAAACCAATTTCGCCCTGCCCGTCCACATAACGATACCGACTGGCGACCTCACCCCGATAATTGGAAGAAACCGGCTCCAGGGGAAAATCAGCGTTCAGGAGGTCCAGAATCTCTGCCCCGGTAAGCACCTCTTTCATGTTCCAGTTATTGGTATTGCCAACATCCATATACTCAATAAACCGCAGGATATGGCCTTTTCCCCGGAAGTAACGCGCCATGGGCACGATCTGATCATCATTTAATCCCTTCCGGACCACCATATTGACCTTGACCGGACGCAAGCCAACCTCGTGAGCCTTTTCAATCCCTGCCAGCACACGCTCCACACTGACCTTGCTATCACTCATAGTTTGAAAGCGTTCGCTCTCCAGCGCATCCAGGCTAACGGTCACCCGCTCCAGGCCGGCGTCCTTGAGCGCCTGGGCCTTCTGACTGAGCAGGGTGCCGTTCGTTGTCAATGCAATCTCTATCGGCTCACCTTCGAGCGTACGCAAGCGGCCCAACATCTCGATAAGCACCTCGATATCCTTGCGCAATAACGGCTCGCCCCCGGTCAAACGTATCTTGCGCAGGCCCAGTCGGGTGCAGATCTCTGCCACCCGGCTAATCTCTTCGAAAGTCAGCAAATCCTGATGTGGCAAAAACGGATAATCCGGACCAAAAACCTCACGCGGCATGCAATAAGTGCAGCGGAAGTTGCATTTGTCCGTAATGGAAATGCGCAGGTCCTGCAGGGGGCGCTGAAACTTGTCCAGTATCGCCTCCCTCGGACTCACCTCCACTGGAAGATGGCTCTGCGCTGAAGGCGAAATGTTACGTATAATGCGGATAGGGGTAGACATGTCAAAGGCAAAAACAAATAATAAGGGTGAGCCTGATAAGGCTATTCTGTACTTGGACAGCGGGTTCTTTATAATGATTCGACAGTGTGCTAAGGTAAGCGTCGGCATACTGGTGAAAGCTTAAACCAAATTAGCTGCCAAGACCAATATAACCACACAACACCATTGAGAACCATTATATAAAAATAGTTGCACACCTAGGAGAATGATTATGGAGCGTACGCATCCGTCCACCCCCTATGCAGCGCTGCCGGCACAACAAATAAAAACCATACTGGCAGATTTTCCGGCTGAGCAAGCTCAGCTGCTGCCCCTGTTGCACGAGCTACAGGAACAAATAGGCTTTATTCCTCCCCAGGCCGTGCCTCAAATTGCCAGCGCCCTGAATATTTCCGTGGCCGAGGTACATGCCGTGCTGGGATTTTATACCTATTTCCGCACCGAGCCTGCGGCCACCTTGCAAATTGAAATCTGTCAGGCAGAGGCGTGTCGCGCCATGAACACCGAGCAGTTGACAGCAGCGATGGAGGATTACCTGAACTGCAAAATGGGCCAGAAAAGGGCTGATGGCCAGGTAGAGCTCAAGAAGGTGTATTGCCTGGGGCTATGCACCCACGGACCGACCGCACAAATCAATGAAAAACCCTATGTGCGCCTGAGCCCGGATTCCTTTAAAAAAGTCATCGAGGAACTATTACCATGAATGCCGCGCACGCAACTACTACGGTATATATTCCCCAGGACACCTTGTCACTGGCATTAGGTGCCGATCAGCTTGCCGAGCAGCTCGAACAATGGGCCCGCACTGAGCAACAGCCGGTTACCATTGTCCGTAATGGTTCTCGAGGACTGTACTGGCTCGAGCCACTACTAGAGGTACAGCACGGCGACCAAACCCGCCTGGCTTACGGCCCCATGACAAGCGCAGGGCTTGCCGAACTCCTGGAAACGACTGATTGGCAGCAAGGCGCTCCTGCACATCCCTTGTACCTGGGCAATATCGAGGAGCACCCCTATCTGGCCAACCAGGATCGCTTGAGCTTTGCCCGTATTGGTCTGTTTGACCCTACTGATATCGAGTCCTACCAGCAGCATGAGGGCTTTGTCGGCCTCAGAAACGCTCTGGCGCTTGGCCCCCAGGGGGTTCTGGATCAGGTCATGGAGTCAGGCCTGCGAGGACGGGGCGGTGCCGCCTTTCCTACCGGCATCAAGTGGCAAACAGTAGCTGATGCTGTTGCCGAACAAAAATACATTGTCTGTAATGCTGATGAGGGCGATGCCGGCGGGTTTTCTGACCGCATTGCCATGGAGGCTGATCCCTATGCACTGATTGAGGGCATGGTGATTGCCGGCTATGCAGTTGGCGCCTCCAAGGGCTACATCTATCTGCGTAGCGAGTATCCTCATACTTGGGATATCTTGCAAAAAGCCATTGATATTGCTCATGAGCATGGCTTTTTGGGGGAGGATATTCTGGGCTCGGGTTTTGACTATGAGCTCAGGCTCTTTAAAGGCGCTGGCGCCTATATCTGTGGTGAGGAAACCTCCCTGCTTGAAAGCATGGAGGGCAAGGTAGGTTTGGTCCGTGCCAAACCTCCTCTGCCTGCCCATCACGGTTATCTGGGTATGCCCACGGTAGTCAATAACGTCGTGACCCTTTCATCGGCCACCACTGTGCTGGCCAAGGGGGCAGAGTTCTATGCCCAATACGGCATGGGACGCTCCAGAGGAACCCTCTCCTTTCAGTTATCTGGTAATATCAAGCAAGGAGGGCTAATTGAAAGAGCCTTTGGGCTTAGCCTTAGAGAGTTGGTCGAGGACTATGGGCAGGGCACCCTGTCCGGACGCCCGATCAAGGCCATACAGGTTGGCGGACCCTTGGGCGCCTATGTTCCGCAACACTTGTGGGACACCCCGCTTGATTATGAGGCTTTTGCTCAAATCGGTGCCCTGATCGGCCACGGCGGCATCATCGTTTTCGATGATCAGACCAATATACAGTCTCTGGCCAAACACGCCATGGATTTTTGCGCCTTTGAGTCTTGTGGTAAATGCACCCCCTGCCGTATCGGCTCGGTGCGAGCCGGCGAGATCATAGAAAAACTGGGCGCCCC
>DATGTB010000031.1:0-4759 GCA_035302065.1 Paenalcaligenes sp.
CGAAATCCATGTTTGAGCGGATGCTGCCCATACTATTGGAAGGCTGGGGCTGGATGCTGATAAAAGGAGCATTCATGACCCTGTTCATTGCTCTTTTCGGTATGCTGCTGGGCACATTCATCGGCATTGCCGGAGCCAGCATCCGCTTATATGGTCCTCGCCCACTGGGCTGGCTGGTACGTATTTATACGACTGTGACCCGTAGCATTCCCGAGCTGCTCATCATTTACCTGATTTTTTTTGGTTCAGTCCATGGGGCCACGGATTTAGCCTATTTCCTGAATATTGACGAGGCATTTAACCGCTGGTTCCCCGCCCTGGTCGGGATTTTGGCCATTGGTGTGATTGCCGGCTCATACAGCGTCGAGGTGTTCAGGGGCGCATTTACCGCTATTCCTGTCGGTCAGATTGAGGCTGCCCAAGCCATTGGCATGTCCCGCTGGACCCGTTTTTGGCGCATTAGCCTACCGCAGCTGTTTTGGTATGCCTTGCCAGGCTCTAATAATGTGTGGCAAACCGCACTCAAAGATACAGCCCTGATTTCTCTGGTGGGCTTGGTAGAAATCATGCGGGCAGCCCAGCTTGGTGCGGCATCCACCCGCGAGCCCCTCTTATTTTATCTGTGTGCCGGCGCCCTGTTCTTTCTCATTGGCATTGGCAGTCAGGCACTCTTTACTGCTGCTGAACGCTTTGCAGGACATGGGTTAAGGGATGCCTCATGATTTTTTCCCCTGACGAGCTACGCATCACTCTGGATACCTTGCTCAAGGGACTCAGCCTGACCCTGACCATTGGTCTATACAGCATTCTCTGGTCCTTGTTAATCGGTCTGGGACTTGCTCTCATGCGGGTATCACGCAGTCGGGTCTGCGGGCAGCTCGCGCTGGCCTATAGCACCCTGTTTCGGGGCACCCCCTTGTTGGTGCAATTATTTCTCCTGTACTATGGCGTGGGTACATTGAGTTTTGTGCGTGAGTCCGCCCCCCTGTGGTGGCTCTTTAGTGATGGGACGCGTTGTGCTATCCTGGCCATCGCCCTGAATAGCGGGGCGTACATCAGCGAAGTATTTCGTGGAGGACTGCAGTCCGTGCCCCGTGGGCAAATAGAGGCTGCACAGGCCATTGGCATGCCCCCGGTCAAGCGCTTTACCCGCATTGTTTTCCCCCTGGCCTTGCGTCAGGCACTACCAGCTTATAGCAATGAAATCGTGATTGCCATTAAAGGCACCAGCCTTGCTTCTACCATCGCTGTGCTGGATATTACGGGGCAGGCACGTCGTGTGATGAGCCAAAACTACGCCGTGATGGAAACCTTTATCACTGCAGGCCTGTTGTATTTGCTGATCAATTTCAGTTTATTATTCATCGTACATTTGGTTGAGCGCAGGCTGGGACTCAAAAAATCCCCACGCGCCCACGAGCAGCACGAGCAGATATGACACAATTAAAACGCATCGCCCTGATCACCACTGGTGGTACCATTGCCGGGGTAAGCCCGGATGACACCGCGACTGCCCGGTATCAAATCAATACAGACGGACAGACGCTGGTTGACGCCATTCCGGCACTCAATGAGCTGGCTCATATTGAAATACACAGCCTGCTCCAAATAGACAGTAGCACGATCACCGCAGCCCAGCAGGTGGAAATTGTCAATGCCGCCCGCCAGCTGCTGACGCGCTCTGACATTGACGCCCTGGTCATCACTCATGGCACAGACAGCCTGGTTGAAACCGCTACCTTGCTGCAGTTTTGCCTCAAAAGCAGCAAACCCGTCGTATTGGTCGGCGCCATGCGTCCTGCCAGCGCCCTGAGCGCAGATGGACCACTGAATCTTTATCAGGCTGTATTGGTCGCTACTCATGCAGATGCGCACAACCTCGGAGTGCTTGTCGTCATGCAGGATAATATCCATAGTGCTCGTTTCGTGCGCAAATCCCACAGTAGCAAGCCCGACGCCTTTACCTCTCCGGATACCGGACCATTGGGCGTCATTTGTGACGGTATCATCTACATTGGCTGCACGCCACGCCGGGCGCACACAACACACAGCCCCTTTAGCCTGTCTGCAGGGGATATCCTGCCAGCAGTAGACATCATTTATGACCATCCTAATGCCAATCCTGCGCTTTATCAGGCCAGCAAGGCCAGTCAACGGGCAGGTGTGGTCATCGCTGGCATGGGCAATGGCCATCTCAGTGCAGCAGCCCGCGCAGGCGCCATCGAGCTGCGGGCGGCCGGCATCCCGGTTATCCGGGCTAGCCAAAATCATAGTGGTCCGGTCGTACCGGCAGATCTGGATCACGAGCTGGGTACCTTTGCAGCCCACTGGTGGAGCCCTAACGGCGCGCGTATCCTGCTAAGCCTGTGTTTGCTCGAAGGCTACAGTGCGGCACAAATTCGCCACGCCTTACAACACTACTGACACAACGCCTGCTCCAGATTACGCTGGCTGGCAAACTCCCGATACACATGGGTCAAGGGATCAATAAAAGCAATCCGCCGGGCCAATAGCTGCAATGGCTGGCTAAAATCCGGTGATGTGGGCAAGCAGACCCCATCGCCATAAAGACGATCATTCACAATGGGCGCACCGAGTGCCTGCATATGCACGCGCAGCTGATGTTTGCGCCCTGTGCGAGGTTGCAATCGATAATGCCCCAACCCTGCATTTTGTTTTAGCAGCTCGATATAAGTGTCGCTATTGGGCGCACCGCTCACACACTGCATGCGAAACTCCCCGGGCACAGGAACCATTCTGGTTTGCAACTGCCGAGGCAGGCGTACCCCTGCCGGTACCGGGGCAATGGCCTCGTACTCCTTGAACACCTCCTGACTCTGAAAGAGCGTCTGATACACCCCCCGGTATTCAGGCCGCCGGCAAAACAGCATGACTCCGGCAGTTTCCCTATCTAGCCGATGCAAAGGCGAAATATCATAATTATCAAAATGCTTTCTCAAACGAGTAACCGCCGTATGCACCAAATAAGAGCCACTCGGAATGCTGGGCAAGAAATGCGGCTTGTCAATCACGATCAAATGCTCATCCACATGTATAATCTGCAGATCAAAGGGCACAGGAATCTCGTGCGCAACCTCGCGATAATACCAAAGCCACTGTTGCGCCCGGTAGGGCGTGTAATAATGCACTGCCCGTCCCTGTCCATCGACAATATCACCACGCTGCAAACGCGCCCGGATCAACGCAACACCAAGCGACTCAAAGCGCTGCTCCATAAACTGCCCCAGATACTGCCAGGGCCCTTCAGGCAACCACACCCGGCTCGGGGCCACACCATCACGTCCTGCCAAAGGGGACTGCAAACCGGCCCGGGATTGATATGCGGACTTAATCAAGCAAACCCACCTCTTTGAAATAACGCTCCGCCCCCGGATGCAAGGGCGCAGTCAGACCATCGGCCACAATCTGCTCTTTGTGCAACTGTGCCAATGCCGGGTGCAGACGCTTGAAATCCTCAAAATTTTCAAAAACCCCCTTGACCAGCTGATAGACCTGACTAACAGGCACATCCTCACGGGTAAGCAAAGTCGCCAATACCCCATAGGTAGGCACGCTGTCGGGGTTTTCCGGATATAGGCCGCCGGCAATCTCTACCTGGGCATAATAAGGATGGTCACTGACCAGGGCGTCCACCGCTGGCCCCTGCAAGGGGATGATCTTGGCCCGGCAACTATTGGTCGGGTCCTGAATATTGGCCGAAGGATGCCCCACCCCGTACACAAAGCCATCTATCTTGCCATCGCAAAGTGCTTTACCATGCTCATCCGGACGCAACTCGGAAGCCAGGGAAAAATAATCCAGATCCAGATCCATGGCGGCCAACAACTGCTCAAAGGAGGCTCGACTCCCCGAACCGGGATTACCGACGTTAAACCGCTTGCCCTTGAGCTGCTCAAAAGATTCGGCGCCGGATTCCGGATTTACCACAACAGTGATGGGCTCAGGGTGCAATGAAAAGACCGAGCGCAACCCGCTAAAGGGTTGTTCAAACTGTTGTTCGCCATGATAGGCGTTATATCCCACATCAGATTGGACAATACCGAAATCCAGCTCTTTGGCCTTTAGAGCGTTGACGTTAAAAATGGAGCCGCCCGTGGATTCTACTGTGCAATGGGTGCCATGTTGAGAACGGTCCTTGTTAACCAGCCGGCAAATAGCCCCACCTGCTGCATAATATACCCCCATCACCCCACCGGTCCCGATAGTGATAAAGCTTTGCTGCGCCCAGCTTCCTGTTGGTGTGTACGCAACTATACCAAAAGCAACCGCTCCGAAAAGCGCCATTAGCCGTCTGCTCGTCATAAACTTTAAATTGTTAAGCATCAAGGCTCCCTTTTTGGATAGAATAAAACATTAGCGCCACTCGAAGTGCTGATGGCGCTTTTCGGTGAGATCACCATCGATCACCTCGACTCGATCTACCCGAGCTGCTACAGGCCCTTTATGTAACCAGGATAAAAACTTGTCAATATCATCCGCTGCGCCCTGCGCCAATACCTCAACCGTGCCATCCACCGCATTACGCACCCAGCCGGTCACATTGTATAAACGAGCCTGCTGCACAGTAGCAGCCCTGAATCCTACCCCCTGAACCCGCCCAAAAACAGTCGCCCTGAACATTGTAAAATCATCAGACATCTTTTTACCACCTTGATACGTGAAATTTCTTGTGCATGAATCATCTTCATCCTGATTGGCTCAATACCGCCTCCCTCAGTATATTAAACATTCAAACACG
>DATGTB010000032.1:0-13577 GCA_035302065.1 Paenalcaligenes sp.
GCCAGCGGGGATCGCAGATTACATCATGCGGCCGCTGTTGTTGGTCGGTGTGGTGGTGATAGCAAAGTTACTGCTGGACTGGTTTTTTGCGACTGAAACCGGTTTGGCGATGCGGGCGACGGGCTCCAATGCCCGTATGGCCCGTGCCCAAGGGGTGAAAACCTGGGCAATGGTTCTGCTTGGGATGGCAATTTCAAATGCCTTGGTGGCGCTTGCAGGCGCTTTGTTTGCCCAGTCCCAGGGTGGGGCGGATATCTCCATGGGTATTGGTACCATAGTTATTGGTTTGGCAGCGGTCATCATCGGTGAAAGCATCATTCCAGCCCGCAGGATGTATATTGTAACGCTATCGGTCATCATCGGAGCCATTCTTTATCGTTTCTTTATCGCACTGGCACTGAATGCCGATTTCATTGGTCTCAAGGCCCAGGACCTGAACTTGCTTACTGCCGTATTGGTAACGGTTGCGCTGGTTCTACCTTTGCTTAAAGGTCGTATCAGAGGGTTCCGTAAACAGGGGAGGAGCAGATGATGCTGGTTGCAAAGAATTTGGACATCACTTTTAATCCCGGCACGCCGATAGAGACACGAGCGTTGCGGGGGATGAGTCTGTCCATCCCCAAGGGGCAGTTTGTAACGGTGATTGGCTCCAATGGGGCGGGTAAATCAACACTATTAAATGCGATATCTGGTGCCCAATCAGTAGACAGCGGTTCCATTCATCTGGCAGGGGTAGATATTACCTGGCAGCCTGTCTGGGAACGCGCCAAACTGGTGGCCCGAGTCTTTCAGGATCCAATGGCAGGCACGTGTGAGGAGCTCACCATTGAGGAAAATCTGGCTTTGGCAACCCAAAGGGGTGGGCGTCGCGGATTTCGATTGGCAGTCAATAAGAATATGCGTGCCGAGTTCCAGGAACGCCTGGCGGTCTTGGGTTTGGGGCTGGAAAATCGCCTGACTGATCGTATTGGACTATTGTCTGGCGGTCAGCGACAGGCGGTCAGCCTGTTAATGGCAGCGCTGCGACCATCTAAAATACTGTTGTTGGATGAGCATACGGCCGCATTGGATCCGCGCACTGCGGCCTTTGTGTTGGAGCTCACCCAAAAACTCGTGGCCGATGAACATTTAACGACTATGATGGTCACACACAGTATGCGTCAAGCATTGGACATTGGCGATCGTACCGTTATGTTGCACCAGGGCAAGGTAGTCCTTGATGTGAGTGGTGCGCAGCGGGCTTGCCTTGATGTCGGGGATCTGCTGACCATGTTTGAACGTGTGCGTGGGGAAACAGTGGCTGATGATAGTCTGCTGTTGGGGTAAATCTTGTACACACTTTCACTAAAAGATCAATGTTGTTAATGCTGGATAATCCCAATATACTTTATATCTTTGGCTTTACTTTGCCTGGGTACGGATTTTGATGAGGAGCTTTTCCATGCTTCATGGCCGCCTTTATATACGGCGCTTTGTACAGTTGGTATTTGGTTGTTCTCTCTTGTTTTTGGCTGCTTGCGGTGAAAAAGAGCAGCAGACCGCCGGTCAGGCCGTGCAAGTGCCTGTTCGGGTGGTTGAGGTCAAACCTACTTCTGCCCCGTTATACATTGATTTGCCTGGTCGGGCCGACGCGATTCGTGATGCAGAGGTGAGAGCCCGTGTGACTGGCATTGTGACTAAAATACACTTCGAGCAGGGCAGTGATGTTGACAAAGGGGAGCTGCTATTTACCATTGATCCGGCCCCTTATCGTGCTGCGCGTAATCAGGCCGAAGCCCGTCTCAAGCAAGCTGAGGCCAATGCCCAATCAGCAGCTGCCCTGGCCAACCGCTATCAGCGCCTGATTAAGGAGCGCGCCATTAGCCAACAGGATTACGATACAGCCATGGCTCAACACCATCAGGCTCAGGCCGAGGTGGCCGGCGCCAAGGCTGCCCTAGAAGCGGCCGAGATAGATCTGGGCTATACCGAGGTGACCGCACCCATTCGGGGCCGTATTGGTAAAGCCGAGGTGACAGAGGGGGCTTTGGTCAGCGCGACCCAGGGCACTCATCTGGCCACTATTCAGCAAATTGACGAGTTATACGTTGATATCGTGCGTCCTGCAGAGGAATATTTGCAGTTGCAAAAGGCGATCAGCAGCGGTTTAATCAAGTCGAACGAAAAAGGTGAGGCTCAGGTTAAAGCACTATTGAGCGACCGTACCGAACACGATCAGACAGGGCGTTTATTATTTTCAGGGGTTTCTGTTGACCCTACCACGGGACAGTTGGCCATGCGTGCCATTTTTCCCAATCCTGATCTGAGTCTGTTGCCCGGCATGTTTGTACGAGTACGGGTAGAGCAGGGTATCAAGGAGGATGCCTTGTTAGTACCCGAGCAGGCAGTGCAGTATGGCGCAAGTGGATCGACTACGGTTTTTGTTGTTGATGACGAGGGCAAGGCGCAGGTGTTGCCTGTCAAAATAGGCCAGGGCATTGACGGTATGCTGGTTGTGGATGAGGGATTGCAACCCGGTGCCCAGGTTATTGTTGCAGGGTTTCAAAAAATTCGTCCGGGTGTCCCTGTGGCAACCTCTCCCTGGAAAGAGGACCAGCCAGAGAGCCTGGAGCAGGAGCAGGCGCTGGACGACGAAGCACAGCATAAATAAATCGGCTGCCATCATCTGGTTACCTCCTCTATCTGCAAGTTGAGTTTTACATATGCCACATTTTTTTATTGATCGCCCGATTTTTGCCTGGGTGGTTGCGCTCGGGATTGCATTGATGGGATTGCTGTCATTGGCTACCATGCCGGTGGCACAATACCCTGAGGTGGCACCGCCCGCAATTTCCATTACCACTACTTATCCTGGTGCGTCTGCCGAGGATGCGGCAAGTTCCGTTGCCAGTATCATTGAAAATGAGCTCAACGGAGCCAGAGGGTTGCTCTACTATGAATCTGTCAGCGACTCCTATGGGTCCAGTCAGATTACGGCCACATTTGCACCGGGCACAGACCCGGATATGGCCCAGGTGGATGTGCAAAACCGCATTTCCAATATTACCTCCAACCTGCCTTCTGCAGTGATGCAGCAGGGGCTCAAGGTCGAGCAAAGTACGGCTAGTTTCTTGATGGTCGTTGCCTTGTCATCTGAGGATGGACGCTTGGATCAGGTCGATTTGGCGGATTACATCAAGCGCAACGTACAAAACGCAGTGTCCAGAGTACCGGGAGTTGGTAAGTTTCAGCTGTTTGCATCCTCACGTGCCATGCGCATTTGGGTGGATCCGGAAAAGTTGGTTAGTTATGACCTCAGTATGGCGGAGGTCAATCAGGCCATTAGCGAGCAAAACATCCTGATTTCTGCCGGGATTCTGGGCTCGCCGCCCAATCCGGATAGTCAGTTGGTCGCAGCGCCAATTGTGGCGAACGGTCAGCTCAAAGATCCGGAGGAGTTTGGCAATATCGTGCTGCGGGCTTATCCCGATGGCTCGAGCGTCCGTATCAAGGATGTCGCCCGGGTCGAGGTGGGTGCCGATAACTATCAGTTTGGCGCCCGGCTCAATGGTCAGCCCACTGCTGCTTTTGCTTTGTCCCTGGCGCCGGAGGCCAATGCGTTGACCACCGCCAAAGGGGTCAAGGAAATGATGGAAGAGCTGGCCGAGTTTTTCCCCGATGGGGTGAGCTATTCCATCCCTTACGACACCACACCTTATGTAGAAACCTCCATAGAGCAGGTCGTGCATACGCTGCTCGAGGCGATGGTGCTCGTCTTTATCGTGATGTATGTGTTTTTGCAAAATATCCGCTACACCATCATCCCGGCCCTGGTTGTGCCAGTGGCGCTGTTGGGCTCGATGGCTGTGATGAAGACGCTTGGTTTATCTGTCAACGTGCTGACCATGTTTGCCATGGTCCTTGCCATCGGGATATTGGTGGATGATGCGATTGTGGTGGTAGAAAACGTCGAGCGCATCATGTCCGAGGAGGGTTTGCCTCCCAAGGAGGCGACCGTCAAGGCGATGCCGCAGATTAGCGGGGCGATTGTGGGGATTACACTGATTTTGACCGTGGTGTTTTTACCCTTGGCCTTCATGAGCGGGTCTGTAGGTGTGATATATCAGCAATTCGCGGTGGCCATGGCGAGTTCCATTGCTTTTTCAGGTTTCCTCGCCCTGAGTTTTACCCCAGCATTGTGCTCGACCTTGTTAAAGCCCATACCCAAGGAGCAGTTAGGGGTAGAACGCCGCGGGTTTTTTGGACTGTTCAACCGAGTGTTTGATGGCATAGCCGGTGGGTACGAACGCTTTGTTGGCCGCAGTTTCAAACACCTGGGCAAGGGCATGTTGATATATGTGCTTCTGGTGGCACTGTTGGCTTGGGGCTATGTACGTTTGCCGACCGGATTTTTGCCGGAGGAAGACCAGGGCTTTGTATTTGCCAATATCGAGTTGCCTGCAGGTGCAACTGCAAACCGTACCATTGATGTCATCGAAGATGTTGAGAACTATTATTTGAATCAGCCACAGGTTGAGAACATGGTGTCGGTGCGGGGCTTTAGCTTTAACGGTAATGGTCTGAATGCCGGTTTGGCGTTTGTTACCCTGAAAGACTTTAGTGAGCGCCGGGGTCCCGAGGATTCGGCTCAGGCTGTAGCCGGCCGGGCCATGCAACAGCTGCTCTACGGAATCCCGGATGCCATGGTGTTCTCCATCGTCCCACCAGCCATCATGTCCCTGGGTAATGCCCAAGGTTTTGACATGCGCTTGGAAGACCGGGGTGGTCTTGGCCATGATGCCCTGATGCAGGGTGCCCAACAACTGATGCAAATGGCCTCGGAAAGCCCGGTTTTGGCACAAACCCGTATTACTGGCCTGGCGCCCGGCAAGCAGTGGAATATCACCATTGACCGTGAAAAGGCGGCTGCACAAGGGGTTTCCTTTAGTGAGGCGGCGCAGATGCTTTCTACCGCCTTGGGTTCAGCTTATATTGGCAAGTACACCAACGAAGGCTGGGTCGAAAACGTTTGGGTACAGGCTGAGGACGACTTCCGCCAAAACATTGAGGATGTGATGCAACTCAATGTCAAGAATAATCAGGGCAAAATGGTTCCTATGAGCACCTTTATCAGTGCAGAAACGGATCTTGCCCCGGTGCAAATTGTTCGTTACAACAGTTATGAGTCCGTTCGTTTTAACGGTGAGGCTGCCCCAGGTTATACCTCAGGGGAGGCTATGGCCGAGATGGAGCGTTTGGTGGGGGAGTTACCCGCAGGCTTTGGTTATGAGTGGACGGGGCTGTCCTTTCAGGAACAAGAAGCTGCCGGCCAGACGATCCTCTTGATGGGACTTTCTGTGTTAGTGGTGTTCATGGTGCTCTCTGCACTGTATGAGAGTTGGGCCATCCCCTTGTCTGTCTTGATGGCGGTTCCTTTGGGTATGCTTGGCGTAGTCGGTATGGTTACCCTAAAGGAGATGGCGAATGACGTTTATTTCCAGGTGGGGATGATTACAGTAATAGGGTTGGCGGCCAAAAACGCCATTTTGATTGTGGAGTTTGCCAAGGATGCCTATGCGCGCACGGGTGAGTTGATTGAGTCCACAGCGCATGCGGCCCGCCTGCGTTTCCGGCCGATTGTGATGACCTCCTTTGCCTTTATCCTGGGGGTGACACCACTGGCTTTGTCGAGCGGTGCAGGCGCTGCGAGTCAGCATGCTGTCGGGTTTGGCGTTTTGGGCGGAATGCTGGCTGCGACCCCACTGGCAGTAATTTTTGTACCGATATTTTTTGTGGTGGTGATGAGAGTCTTTAGAACCAAGCCTCGTCTGTTGGGGGCTGAGGCCCGGGCTTTTGAGCAAGAACAGGCTGAAAAGCGCGCGCAGGAGCAAAATCCAACGCAAAACCAGGAGAACTCATAATGGGCTCATCAGTTAAATTCAAACTGTCCGCTTTGGGGCTTGCACTGATACTGGCTGGCTGTTCCTTGGCACCTGAGTACGAGCAGCCCGAAGCACCGATCCCCGGAACTTTCCCGCTGGTCAGTGCTGCCACTGAGGAGCAGCGGGCAGCAGATGCCGAGTTCAGTGAGTTGGGCTGGGAGCAGTTTTTTAATGATCCGCAGCTTAAGGCATTAATCGATGTGGCCCTGGAAAATAACCGTGATATACGTATTGCTGTCGATCGGGTACTGGAGGCGCAGGCGCAATATGGCATAGCGCGAAGTGATCAGTTCCCTGCCGTAGGAGTGGGGGGGACTGGCCAGGTAACGCGTAATCCGGAAAGTATGCGCCTGAGGGGTCCGGATTCACCAGCCATCAGTCGCACGTTCCAGGCGGGCGTGGGGCTTACTTCGTTTGAATTGGATTTTTTTGGTCGCTTGAAAAACCTCAGCGAGGCCGCTTATCAACAGTTTTTAGCGACCGCAGAGTCTCAGCGCACGGTTCAGATTAATGTGGTTGCCGCCGTGGCCGAGAGTTATCTGCGCTGGCGTGCCGCAGAAATGCTTTTGCACCTGACCGAGCAAACCGAGAAAAGCCGCGAGGAAAGTCTGCGTTTGGTCCAGCAGCTCTATGAGGTGGGCACAGCGTCTTCGTTGGACTTGCAACAGGCCCAACTACAGCTCGATACTGTGCGGGCCGATTTAAAGCAAATGCAACGTCAATATGAGCAGGCAAAAAATGCCCTGGAGCTGGTGTTGGGCACCTCATTGCCAGATGATTTGCCTGAGCCAATGCAGTTTTCCCAAGGCCAGATTGTTGCTGATATTCCCGTGGGGTTGCCATCGTCACTATTGATCCGTCGTCCAGACATTCGGGCGGCTGAGCATCAGCTAAAGGCTTCTTATGCAAACATCGGTGCTGCTCGCGCCGCATTTTTCCCATCCATTTCGATTACGGGATTGTTTGGATTGGCTAGCCCTTCTTTCAGCCGGCTTTTCCGCTCAGGCAATGATTTCTGGCAATATTCGCCACAAATCACCATGCCCTTGTTCTCGGGGCAGGTCGAAGGGGCTTATGATCTGGCCAAGGCACGGCAAAACATAGCCATCTCTGAGTATGAGAAGACCATCCAAACCGCCTTCAAGGAGGTGGCAGATGCGTTGGCCGGGGAGGCTACGTATCAGGATCAACTGGATGCGCTGCGTGATATGGAAGCATCCGCAGCTGAAAGCTTGCGTTTAGCCAACCTGCGCTACGAAACGGGCATTGACAGCTTTTTGCAGGTACAGACAGCAGAGGTCAATCTCTATACGACGCAGCTGCAGTTTGTGCGGGTCGGTCTGGAGTCCCTGTTAAATCGTCTGAATTTATATAAGGCGCTGGGCGGTGGTTGGCATCTGGACGAGGAGGCGCTAGAGCAATTAGAGCAACAAGAAATACAACATGTTAAAGTGCAAGAGTAGTCTACGCAGCAGTAATAATTAATGAATACGAGGATAGTAATGATGGAGTTAGGCGTAAATATCGATCATGTGGCAACATTGCGTCAGCAGCGTTTGACCACATATCCGGATCCTATCAGGGCTGCGCAGCTGGCCGAAGATGCCGGTGCGGATCTGATTACCTTGCATTTACGTGAGGATCGTCGTCATATTCAGGACGCCGATGTTTATGAGCTCAGAAAGCGCATTCGCACGCGCATGAACCTGGAGTGCGCTATTACTCGTGAAATGCTGGATATATCCTGTGATGTTCGTCCTGATGATGTCTGTCTTGTGCCCGAGCGTCGGGAGGAGTTGACGACTGAAGGGGGGCTGGATGTAAAAAAGCATTTTGATTCAGTGCAGGCCGCAGTCAAGCAGTTGCAGGATGCCGGCATCCGGGTATCCATCTTTATTGATCCGGAGGCCGAGCAGCTTGAATGGGCCAAAAAAGCGGGCGCAACAGTGATTGAGCTGCATACAGGCACCTACGCTGATTCCCCAACCAAGGAGCTGCAGGAGCAAGAGCTGGAACGGCTACGCGAGGCAGCAAAGGCAGGGGTTGCTTTAGGTTTACGGGTTAACGCAGGTCATGGACTGCATTACCATAATGTGCGTCCAGTCGCTGCAATTGAGGGTATTGTTGAATTAAATATCGGCCATGCTATTGTGTCACAAGCGATATTTGATGGTTGGACCAAAGCCATTCGTGATATGAAGGCATTGATGCGCACCGCCCGTTAAATAAAAATTAATCTCTTTATTTTTATTCTTTATGAATCAAGTAATCAAGACGCTACAGTCACGTAATTCCGTTAAGTTTGTGCAAGCACCCGGTCCTGATAGCAACGAGTTTGCAGAAATCATGCAGGCTGCAATGTGTGCTCCGGATCATGGACGTTTGCGGCCTTGGCGCTTTAAGCTGATTTCACCTGAGCACAGGGAGAAGTTGATTGATATGGCTATAGAAGCACGCGAGCAGGAGGGCAATCCTTATGACAAGCCCCAAATCGTGCAAATGCGCCGTTGGTTGTCACAGGCCCCTGTGATGTTGGCGGTAGCCTGCTATATCGATCATACCAATGAGCGTATTCCGCATACCGAGCGTGTGCTGGCGACTGGTGCTGCGGTCATGAATATCTTGAATGCAGCACATGCGGCTGGCTATGCGGCCTATTGGAGTACCGGGATCGGGACCTATACTCAGGCTGTGCCAGAGGCGCTTGGCTTTGATGAGCTGGAATATCAGTTTATGGGTTTTGTGACCATAGGCACGCCCTTGAGAGAGGCAGAGCCAAAAGAGCGGCCTGATTATCAGGAGTTTCTAAGCGAGTGGTCAGGGGAATAAACGAATAACCACTGAGTAGATGCTCAGTCAGTTATGTCAGGGCTTGAGGGGATACGCTCAAGCCCTTTTAGTATGGGGCAATCAGGT
Source organism: Paenalcaligenes sp. (assembly GCA_035302065.1). Taxonomy (GTDB): domain Bacteria; phylum Pseudomonadota; class Gammaproteobacteria; order Burkholderiales; family Burkholderiaceae_B; genus Paenalcaligenes. Next base: position 8,838 of record DATGTB010000032.1, read on the forward strand.
CGTTCATCGCCATGGCAGCGCTCGCTTAGGTCTTTGAGGGTCGCAGCCATGGCCAACAGGGTGTTGGCGCGCTGCTCGAGCTGCTCGATATGTTGTAGGGCGAGCTTTTTGACCTCGGCGCTGCTGCGCGATTTATTATGCCAAAGTTGTAGTAAATCCTGCAATTGCGCAAGCGAAAAGCCGAGTTGGCGGGCGTGAGAAATAAAATGAAGGGTTTGTAAATCCTGCTGATTGAACAAGCGGTAACCACTTTCTGAACGTGACACATCGCCAAGCAGGCCGTGGCGCTCATAGTCGCGTATCATTTTAGCAGACAGCCCAGTCAGTTGGGCAGTCTGGCCAATGGTAAAAGTGGTATCCGATTTTATCATGTAACGCGAATATACCTCAGTCTCAGGGCGTTGGTAACAACAAAGACACTGGAAAGAGCCATGGCGATGGCACTATAAATGGGCGAGAATAAATGACCACTAATATAGTATAGGCCACCAGCTGCTAGAGGTATGAGCGCAACATTATAAGCAAAGGCCCAAAACAGGTTTTGTTTGATATTTCGCAGGGTTAACCGGGCCAACTGTATGCCTGTACAGATGTGATTGAGTTTCTCACCCAACAAAACCACCTGGGCAGACTCGATGGCGACATCCGTGCCGCCGCCGATGGCAATGCCCACATCAGATTGGGCCAGGGCGGGTGCATCGTTGATGCCATCGCCTACAAAGGCAGTCAGCCCGACGCGATCCTGTATTTTTTGCACAATACTGGCTTTGTCCTCTGGCTTGGTCTGCGCAAATACCTCAGTAATTCCGAGTTTATCAGCAACATATTGCGCTGTTAAGGGGTGATCACCCGTAACCATCGTCGTTTGTATATTATTTTTGGTAAGCCATTGTATGACTTCGTAAGCTTCCTGGCGAATCGGGTCAGTAATTGTGAGTACTCCGATCAGTTGTTTGTTGCGGGCGATATAGACGGGGGTTTGTCCTTGTCGGGCCCACTCGATATAACACTCTTCGAATTCTGTGCAGTCGATTTGCTGTGACTGCATCAGGTCATTGGAGCCCAACAGGTAGTTGTGCTGCCCCACTTCAGCCTCGACCCCCGAACCTGTATGAGCTTTAAAATTTCTGGGCTCCTGCCAGTGCAGTTTTTGCTCTTGTGCTGCAGCCACGATAGCAAGGGCAATGGGGTGCTCAGAGTGGCTTTGTACGGCAGCTAAATCGGCCAGGATATGGTTTTTATCGAGACCCTTGGCCAGCTCAAGGCGACTGAGTTCAGGTGTACCCAAGGTGAGGGTGCCTGTTTTATCAAAGGCAACATTTTTCACACTAGCCAATTGCTGCAAGGCCTGACCTTGTCTAAACAGCACGCCGAGCTTTGCTGCCCGGCCCGTACCTACCATGATGGAGGTCGGCGTCGCCAAGCCCATGGCACACGGACAAGCGACAATGAGCACAGCTACAGCATTGACTACGGCAATACTCAATCCCCCCTGGGGGCTGATAAAGCTCCAGTAAATAAAACTCAAGCCCGCAATGAGCAGTACGACAGGTACAAACCACAGGGTGATTCTATCCACTAGATCTTGCACCGGGAGCTTGCTTTCCTGGGCATTTTCTACCAAACGAATGATATTGGCGAGCACGGACTCCTGCGGCAGGTGAGTGACCTGTACCCGTAGGGAGGAGGAGCCGTTAAGCGTACCGCCAATGATCGTATCACCTGCCATTTTGCGTACGGGCATGGATTCGCCTGTGATCATCATTTCATTGATGTGGCCCACGCCTTCTAGAATCGTACCGTCGGCAGCGATAGTCTCACCTGGGTGAATCAGTATTTCATCGCCAACACGCAGCTGATCAATGGGTAAGACATTCCATTCGCCCGCGCGTTGAATGCGGGCCGTAGCGCTTTGCAAGTCAAGTAGCTCCTGTATGGCTGCACCGGTTTGACCTTTGGCCCGAGCCTCAAAATATTTACCCAATAATATCAGGGTGATGACTACAGCAGCTGCTTCAAAATACAGATGGACTGCGCCTTGCGGTAGTATGCCGGGGGCAAAGGTTGCCACCGTGGAATAGAGCCAGGCACTCCCTGCACCAATGGCTACCAATGTGTTCATATCGGGGGCTTTTTGGATCAAGGCGCTAAAGCCCTGCGTGAAAAAATCCCGGCCTGGAAAGACAATGACCAGTGTACTCAGTACAAATTGCCAATAAGCAATGGTGCTGCTGGCAAGGTGACTATGAAGCCAGAGTTCAAAGGCAGGGATCAGGTGCGCTCCCATATCCGAGATGAAGACGGGCAGGCTTAAAATCAATGCCACGATGAAGTTTTTCTTTTTGGTGTTGGCATCATCATGCAACGCCTGCTGGCTTGCGGCAAATACCTTTTCTTTATTGGCCGCTGTAATTTCCGCAGCGTGAAAACCCCGTTTGTCTATCGCTTCTATCATTGTGCTGACGGCTACGGGATGTTCTGGATCAAGCTGTACATAAGCCCGGGCGGTGGCCAAATTGACCGAGGCCAGTTGTACGCCCTCAAGATCTGTCAGGGCGCGTTCTACATGGCGCACACAGGCAGCACAGTTCATGCCTTGAACTGATAATTGCACGCTTGTTAATGTTTTTTCAGCAGTCATGATCATTTTCTCTTAACTAATATACTTAGCTATAGTATGAGGCTTACCCCAGGGTCAAGGTCAAGTCTTTAAAACTGCTACTTGGCAACTGTACTTTAATGGTTGAAAATGAGGGATGATTTTTTCACGAGTAGCTATGGAGTGAGTTCATGAGCATCAACTTTCAGATTCCGGACATGACCTGCGGACATTGTGTCAACACAATTACCCAAGCCATTACTGCGCAATACCCTGGCGCCAATGTGCAAGCTGATGTCGATACGCATAGTTTGAGCGTAACCGGGGTTGAGGACAGTGACACGCTGCAGGATATCATCAGGCAGGAGGGCTATAGCCCGAGCCTTAAATAAAGACCACTGTTGTTTTAGAGCAGTTTTTTTACTGTCGATAGCAAATCATTGACAGACTCTGAGTCCGAGGCCAGATAGCGTGCTCGGCCTTGGTCATCAAAGATGTAAATCCCCCGGCTGTGGGCGACCTCATAACGATTGGGGTTGTCGGCCGGGGGTTTCTCTATTTGATAGGCGACCCGATAACGTCGGGCCAGATCCGCTATCTGCTTTTCACTGCCGGACAGCCCCGTTGCATAACGATCATCAAAGGCATCAACATAGGCCTGCAGTACCTCAGGGGTATCACGATGAGGGTCAACACTAACGAAAATAATCCGTACCCTGGGTGCATCGTCCTCGAGTTTTTCCATTACCTCGGCCAATTGCGCCATGGTGGTCGGACAGATATCAGGGCAGTTGGCATAACCAAAAAACATCATCACCACTTTGCCCTGAAAGTCTTTTTCAGTAAAGGTGCGGTTTTCTGCCCCTTGTAGCTCAAAACGCAGATCGGGCATAAACCCCCGTATTGCATGAATTTGGGTATTGGTGCTGGCTTGGGCCGCCAGCAAACCGATGCCCAACAACAAGGGGCAGAGCAGTGCAATTGAGCAGATGATGGATTGTGTGTGCCGTCGGATAAAACTATGCATGATTGTCCTGATAGCTAAAGTCTCTGAACTCAGGCCGCAGCTTCCTCGCTAAGTCCACTGTGGCGCAATAAGGCCTCAGGCGTGGCGTCGCGGCCCCTAAAGGCCCGAAAGGAGTCGGCCGAGGGACGAATACCGCCAACGGCAAGTATTTCCTCCAGAAAACGCTGTCCTATTTCAGGCACCACTGTGCTGTCATGGCCCTGCGCTTGTGCTGCCTCCTCAAATGCTGCAAACGCATCGGCAGAGAGCACCTCGGCCCATTTATAACTATAGTATCCGGCTGCATATCCGCCGGCAAATAAGTGCGCAAACTGGTGGGGGAAACGATGCCAGCTTGGAGGTACCACTACGGCCACCTCCTGTCGTACAGTATCGAGGGTCGCCAGGACCTCCTCGACGGATAAACCACGGCCTTCGCTGTGGATGAGCATGTCAAACAGGGCAAACTCTATTTGTCGTACCATTTGCATGCCGCTGAGAAAGTTCTTGGCGGCCAATAAGCGCTCAAAGAGGGAGCGGGGCAGGGACTCACCGGTGTCAACATGAGCTGACATCCCCTTGATGACACTCCAGTCCCAGCAGAAGTTCTCCATGAATTGTGATGGCAACTCAATGGCGTCCCACTCCACCGCGGAAAAGGCCGCGACATCAGGCTCATCCACCTTGGAAAGCAGGTGGTGGAGGGCATGACCGCTTTCGTGAAATAAAGTGATGACATCATCGTGGGTAAACAGAGCGGGACGGTCGTTTTGAGGGGCGCTAAAGTTGCAAGTCAAATAAGCAATGGGCAGGTAGTGTTTGCCCTGCTCATTGCGGCGACGGTGTCGCTCGCTACTCACCCAAGCACCGCTTTGCTTGCCTTGGCGGGCATAAAGATCCAGGTAGAGATAACCGACGCAGGCACCATTTTGACGGACCTCATAGCCTTTGGCGTCCGCATGCCAGGTAGATGCATCAATAGGTTGGAACTCGACTCCAAATAGTTGTTTGACGAGCGCAAAAAGCCCTTGCAGTACGTGCGGCTCGGTAAAATACTGTTTGATCTCGTCTTCGGAGTAATCGTATTCGGCCTTTTTTAACTGCTCGGAAACGTAGGCGACATCCCAAGGGTTGA
>DATGTB010000033.1:0-17474 GCA_035302065.1 Paenalcaligenes sp.
GCCACGGATGTCGCTGCCCGCGGACTGGATATTGCCGGGGTGGCTGCAGTGGTGAATTTTGAGCTTCCTTATCAGGCCGAGGACTATGTGCACCGTATTGGCCGTACGGGGCGTGCGGGCGCCACTGGTGAGGCCTACTCCCTGGTTGATCTCAAGCAAGAGCAACGACAGCTGGAGGAAATTGAATCCCTCATTGGTTTTCAGATTGAGCGGGAAGCCGCACCGATACGTCCGGCTGCAGCACGGCCCGCACGGCAGCCAAGAAAAGGCGAGGATCCCATTTTTTCCCAGCCCTATGAGCCAAGCCAGTCTGACTCGGCTGCGGAGCGCGACCAGAGCAAGGCGACTAAAGAACAGCAGGACACGTCGGAGCGTTCGTCAGTGGGCGTGTTATTGGGCGGACGGCCTAGCCGTCGATCATCGCGTTAAAGTCCGGATAATCTAACCCGGGTGCGCTCAACAACCCCTTTTGTGCCTGCTCATAGAGCCGCTCTATATGCTCTATCATGGGCGGCAAGGGAGCATAAAAGAGGGTTTCCCCATCCTTTTGAATCAAAAAGGATGGCAGGTTTTCCAGCTCCTCCTCGACCAGCAGGTCCTCATGGGCTTCTATGTCTATCCATAGACAAATGGCCTCAGGATGTGATTGGGCAAAATCTTTGACCTGCTCCTCGAAACCGCCACACGCCCGGCACCAAGCGGCACAATAACAGATAATCAACAAGGCTTGGGGTTCTGCTGCCAATCGTTGTTTGATGATATGGGCGTCGTTTTCAGGGTATAAAAGCTGCATGGATCAGGACATGAATGAAAAAATTGATTTATGCTACATGATTGTACGCTGAATTGAAAACCACAGCACCATGACCCATATTTTATTTTCTCGCCGTAGTATTTTTGATCGGGTAGGCCTGAGCTACCTGAATGCCCTGCGTTCCCAGCTACATGCGCGCATGCTGCTTGCTTTATTGTTGCCTGTAGCCGTCGGGCTGGTAGCGCTCATATTGGCTTATTTATTGTTTTATTCCACCATCAAAACGGCCTTTATCCAGTGGATGGAGGGGCAGGCGCCGATACAGCAAACCGAGCTCTGGCTGGCCAATGTGGCCGCTCATTCAGATACCATTGCTACCGTGATGGGTTGGCTATCCCTTAAAAGCTTTGCCGGAGCTGTACTTGCCATTGGCGTGCTGCTGCCTTTTATTGCTGTTATTGTCTTTGCCGTCATGGCCTTTGCCACCATGCCCATAGTCGTGGGCTATTTACGGCAAACACGCTATCCCAATCTGACCCGGGCAGGCACCCACGCCGGTACCTATAGCGTACTCAACGCGCTCAAGGTGGTCGTGGTGTTTTGTCTGGGTTGGTTGGTGACGCTGCCTTTGTGGCTGATACCGCCTTTTGCCCTTTTGCTGCCAATTTTTTGGTGGGGTTATGCCTTTAAGGGGTTTTTGGCTGTGGATGCGATTGCTGCGCATGCCAATGGCCTGGAAAGACGATTGATTTTCCAACGTTATCGCTGGGATTTCTGGCTCTTGGGGCTTAGTATGGCCTTATTGAGTCTGCTGCCTTTTTTCTGGATTATATTGCCCGTGTTTTCGGCTTTGGCATTTGCTCATTTTTGTTTACAGGCCCTTAGTGATTTACGGGCTGAGCAGCAGGTTGATTGATTATATAATGACGCTATGATGGATTTCCCGGGCAAAGGATTCTTATGGTAGAGCATAATGCACAACCCAAATTTCGCTTGATTATCATCGGCGACGAGATTTTATCGGGTCGCCGACAGGACAAACATTTTTCCAAATGCGTGGAGATTTTGGCTGAGCGTGGTTTACAACTGCATGCGGCCGAGATTATCTCGGACGAGCGGGCGCATATCGCTGCTACGCTGCGGCGCAGTTTTGCAACCGATGATGTGGTGTTTTGCTGTGGGGGGATTGGGGCGACACCGGATGACCAGACACGCCAGGCTGCCGCCGAGGCCTTGGGCGTGCCGCTGCAGCTGCACCCCCAGGCACGGGAGCTGATCACCGAGTTATGTCGTGATAACGAGCGCAAAGGCCGGGGGAGCAGTGATATGTCATTGCCCGAAAACCAACAGCGCCTGAAAATGGGCTGCTTTCCACAGGGCGCAGAAATCATCCCTAATTCGTTTAATAAAATCCCTGGCTTTTTTATTAACAATCACACCTTTACCCCTGGTTTTCCAGTGATGGCCTGGCCCATGATTGAGTGGGTGCTGGATAAAAAATACGCCCAGTGGCATCATCAGGAGCATTTGGTCGAACATTCGTTTTTGGTCTTTGGTTTGCCCGAGTCGCGCATCACGCCCGCTTTGGAGGAAATTGAAAAACGTTGGCAGGGGGTCAAAGCCTTTAGCCTGCCGAGCGTAGGTGAGAATGGCGGGCGTCCGCATTTGGAGCTTGGAGTCCGGGGGGCACCACAAAGCAGTACTGAGGCTTTGCGTTTTTTACGCCTGGAGGTCGAGCGTTTGGGCGGACAGCTGACTCCCAGCATTTTGGATTGAGGGGTGCTGCCGCTTGCCTTGGAGGTGCGTTTTTCATATTATGGTAATGTTGCAACGCACAATCGAGAGTCGCCATGGAATCAGCAAACGCCAAAACAAGTACAAAAACCCCTTCTTATACTGCCGAGGCGGTCGACAGGGCGCGTTCCCCTGTCCCTGAGCCGACCATATCCATACAGGTAATTGAGCGTGCCATGCGTTTGCTCGATACGCTCGCGGGCGAGGCAGAGCCGATGGCACTCAAGGATTTGGCACAGGCCACTGGTCTGCATACCTCTACTACCCACCGCATTTTGAATGATTTGGTGGTGGGCCGCTATGTAGAGCGGGTCGACAGTGGCATGTACCGGTTAGGGATGCGCTTGCTTGAGTTGGGCTCATTGGTCAAGGCGCGCTTGAATGTCCGTTCTGTCGCTTTGGAGCATATGCGTGAGCTGCACAAGGTAACCGGCCAGACCGTCAATTTGGCGTTACGTCAGGGGGATGAAATCGTCTACGTCGAGCGGGCCTGGAATGAATACTCTGGCATGCAGGTCGTGCGCGCCATTGGCGGGCATGCGCCACTTCACCTGACCTCCAGCGGAAAGCTGTTTTTATCAGCCTGGGATACAGCGCAGGTGCGTGCCTACGTGCTGCGCACCGGGTTGGCTGCGAACACCCGTAATAGCATCACCCGTTACGAAGATCTGGATAGGGAGTTGGCGTTGGTACGCCGTCACGGCTATGCTCGTGACAATGAGGAGCTTGAGCTTGGGGTGCGTTGCATTGCCGTTGGCATACATGATGAGGGGGGCGAATTGGTTGCCGGTTTATCCGTTTCTGCGCCGGCAGATCGCTTGCATGATTCCTGGATTCCGGTGCTGCAGGAGGTGGCCGGACGGATCTCTGTCGCCCTGGGCTATGAGCCCATGAGCGATTAGGGTTGTTGCGACGCAGCAAATTTCTCTGGTTTTTCTTTATTTTTGACTGGTAGCCCTTGACTATGAGGGATAAGGCGTTAAAATAGGTAGTCATGTTGCGCTGCAACAAACACATAGCTGATGGGCGGCAATGTTCAGCTATACAGTTTATTTTTATATGAGGACCAGAAATCATGAGTATTTCTACAGAGCAGTTTTTAGCCAGTCAAAAAGAAAGTATTGACAACTTGGTCGCTGCCCAGAATCGCTTGTTTAGTGGCTTTGAGCAGTTAGTAAATTTGAATATGAATGTATTCAAAGCCTCGCTCGATGAGGTCGCCGAGAAAACACAAAAAGCAGCCGGACTGAAAGACGTACAGGATGCAACCGGATTTGCCGCTGATTTGTCTCAGCCATCCGTTGAGCGTGCCGTGGACTACGGTAAAAACGTGTTCGAGATTATCAGCACCGTGCAAAATGATATTGCCAAGCTGGCAGAAAAGCAGTTGGACATTAACCAAAAGCAGGCTGCCGAGTGGGTGGATCAGATTGCCAAAAACGCACCTGCCGGTTCCGAAAGCGCTGTTGCTTTCTTGAAGTCCAGCGTAGTGTCTGTTGGCAATTTGGCTGACAATGCATTCAAAAGCATGCGTCAGGCGGCTGAGCTGAATGAGGCGAACGTCACCGCAGCAACAGGTGCTGTGATCAAGACCGCTGAGCAGGCAGCCGAGGTAGTGGAAAAGAATATCAACCGCGGTACCGCCGGTAATGCCAAAGCATCCAAGTCGGCAAAATAATGTCTGTTTCCTGCCATTGGGTGTGGTGATTCAAAAGCAGGAAATACTAAAGTGGTAACGCTTCATTTTTCAAGAAGAGCTTAAGAAAAGTACTACTTTATTTGGTGTGTGTGTGGTTTGCCCTTGGCTTGAGCGCCAAGGGCTTTTTTATGCCTTCTGTAAAGCGGCGGTTGCACGAATGCACTCATGAACCAAGGCAGGGCCCTGATAGATTAGGCCAGTAAACAGCTGCACCGCTTGTGCGCCTGCCTGTATTTTTTCGACAGCGTCCTGAGCAGAATTAATGCCGCCCACCCCGATGATGGGAAAGTCTGGTCCGAGCTGATGACGCAAGCGCTCGATAACCTGCAAAGAAAGCTGGTGCACTGGCGGACCTGAGAGACCGCCGGCCTCGTGCGCGTGACGATGCCCTTGCACGGCACTGCGCTCGAGCGTGGTGTTGGTGGCAATGATGCCATCGAAGTGATGCTCGGCCACGAGGGCAGCAATGTGATCGATTTGAGCACGGCTCAGGTCGGGGGCGATTTTGACAACCAGCGGTGTGTACTGATGTTGCTCGGCGAGCTCCAGTCGACGCTGGTGCAGGCTCGAAAGTAACTCGGCCAGAGCCTCATCCTCTTGCAAGGAGCGCAAGTCCTCGGTATTGGGTGAGGAGATGTTGACACTCACATAATCGGCATAGGGATAGACGGCATCCAGACCCAGTAAATAATCTTTGACCGCCTCAGCCATCGGCGTCTGGGCGTTTTTACCGATATTAAGTCCCAGAACCCCGCCTTGAGCTGGCCAGCGGCTGCGCTGCACATTGCGGATAAACACCTCAAGCCCGTCATTATTAAAGCCGAAACGGTTAATCAGGGCCTGATGCTCCGGAAGGCGAAATAGGCGCGGCTGTGGATTACCCGGCTGGGGGCGGGGGGTGACGGTCCCTACCTCGATAAAGCCAAAGCCCAGTGCCCCCAGGGCGTCGATATGGGCGCCATTTTTGTCCAGCCCGGCAGCCAGGCCAATGCGGTTGGGAAAATTGAGCCCCATCAATTGCAATGCCGTGCCCTTGGGTGGAGCGAACAGACAACGATGCCCGGGCAAGCGTTGTAATACATCGAGGGCGCGCAAACTGAAATGATGAGCCTGCTCGGCCGGCAGTCTGAAAAGTGTGCTGCGTAAGGCAGGATAAAATTTTGATAACATGCGTGATACAAACAATCAGCCATCCACCCAGCGCTGATCCAGAAATAACTGATACGGGTGAAAGCGGGTTTTATAGGACATCTTTGGGCTCTCGTCTATCCAATAGCCCAAATACAGCCAGGTCAATCCCAAGCGACGAGCATACTGAATCTGCCACAAAATCGAATAGGTTCCCAGGCTACCCGGTGCGTCCGGGCGATAGAAAGTATATACCGCCGATAAGCCGTGGTCGAGAAAGTCAGTCAAGGCAACGATCTGCAGCTCATCTTGCTCGTCGCGAAACTCAATCAGCCTGGAATGCACGTGGCTCGCCAGCAAGAACTGTATGTATTGTGAGCGCTCAGAGCTCTCGTGGGCGGACTCCGGATGTCGTGCTTGCTGATAGTACTGGTATAGTTCGAAATGCTCGGGCTGCCAGCTCAGTGGCCGGACCGTAGGAGTCAGGTGCTGATGTTGACGCCATACACGCCTGAAAGTCCGCCGTTTGCGAAAACCAAAACAATCTACCCGAATGGGGGTGCAAGCCTGACACTGGCTGCAGGCGGGTTTGTAGCTGAAAGTCCCACTGCGCCTGAAGCCTCGTTTGATGAGCTGATTATACTGGGCTGCGTCAACAAAATGAGCAGGTGCAGCCACCAGGGAGCGTGCTCTTTGGTCTGATAAATAACTACACTCGTAATCCGCAGTTTTATAAAAATGCAGGGTGTGTGTGTGCAGCTCATTTGGTTTTCCCATGCCTGTGTATGCCTAGTCTGTCTATTGGTACGCTCCTGCGGCCATCATAAGCGAGTCCTGGCAGGCTATGCAATAGGTGTTTTCTTGCCGGTGCTTAAAATCTGCCCGCTTGTCCAGGGCTGTTGAGGGGTCTGGGTGTGCGTATTTAGCAAATCCAGAAAGTCGGCTCGGGCAATAGGGCGGGCGCCCAGACTGGCCAGGTGCGGAGTCTCCTGCTGGCAATCAATATGCTGAATATTTTGCTTTTTCAGGTATTGAACCAAATAATAGAGGCAGATTTTGCTGCCATCACTCAGGGTGGTAAACATCGACTCGCCGAAAAAAAAGTTGCCCAGACGCACCCCGTACAAGCCCGCTACGAGCTGCTCCTGGTGCCAAAGCTCGATACTGTGTGCGTAGCCATGTCGATGTAACTCATAGTAGGCCTGAATCATTTCGGGGTGAATCCAGGTACCGGCCTCCTGTCGACTGCTCGCACAAGCGCTGATCACCTGCAAAAAGGCCTGATCCAGGCTGACCCAGTACGTGCGCTGTGCCTTGTCCTGCTCCAGACGGGCAATCTGGCGACATTTTTTGCCCAAAGAGCGAGCGACCCTGAGCTCATCGCAAAAGAGCACCATGCGGGGATTGGGGCACCACCATAAAATGGGCTCGTTGGCGTTATACCAGGGAAAAATCCCGCGACTATAGGCGCTGAGCAGGCGTTGCATGGACAGATCCCCACCGACCGCCAATAGCCCCTCGTCCGCAGCTTGCCGCGGATCCGGAAAGGAGGTATAGCCGTTTAGCCAACGTACTGTGCGACTCATGTCAATTATGTTCTGCTTCGCGTTGAATAATGGCGTAATTACGCAAGGGAAAGGTATTGGAGGGGAAGTCCTCTATTAAATGCTTGAGGGTCGTGGAAACAGTCCTGAAAGCTATTTCTTCCCAGGGGATTTGATCAAAAGTGAAGAAATCTGCAACCAGGGTCTCACAGCCCGGGTTTAATTGTGGACCCAGCACCCGGGCAAGATAATAAAAATGGACCTGTTCGGCATGGGGGACATCAATCACCGTATAAAGTGAGCCTAGCTCGAGCTGCGCCCCGGCCTCCTCATCGGCCTCACGCATGGCACCTTGGGCGGTGGTTTCCCCCAGCTCCATAAATCCGGCAGGCAAGGTCCATTTGTTGTATTGAGGCTCGATGGCACGCTTGCACAGCAAGACCTTGTCGCCCCAGATCGGGACAACCCCCACCACACAACGGGGGTTTTGATAATGTACTGCACCACAATGCTCACAGGCATCGCGCAAGCGGTTGTCGTCAGGAGGCACGATGCGGGCCAGCTGCTGACCACACTGATTACAGTAACGTAGTGAACGCGGGTTGGCGTAATAAAAAGATGCGGCAGGTTTGCTCATGAGATTTGCTATTGATTGAATGATCACCTTTAGTCTACCCCAAACATTTTTTTTTGAAAGCAGGACCGACCAAGGCAGAGCAGAAAAAGAAACTCAGGCATGAAAAAGCGCCTGCCACAAGGTGCAGGCGCAAAGTTTAAAAGGGTTTATGGAAGGCTGCTAGTTATCAGCTCCCGCCTCTGTCCCCAGAACATGGGGAGTGTCATAGGCCTGCTGATCAAGCTCGCCCTCGCTCTTGGCGACGATGCTGGAGACTGCACAGTCACCGACCACATTAACACAGGTGCGTGCCATGTCTAAAATGCGATCGATACCAGCGATGATGGCGACGCCCTCGAGCGGCAGCCCAACCGATGTCAAGACCAGCGAGAGCATAATCAGGCCCGCTCCCGGCACACCCGCGGTACCCAAAGAGCCCAGGGTGGCGGTCAGCACAATAATCAAATACTGTGCAAAACCCAGCTCAATACCATAGACCTGAGCGATAAAGACCGCACAGACCCCCTGATACAAAGCAGTACCATCCATGTTGATGGTCGCTCCTAGAGGCAGGATAAAGCTGGATATTCTTCTACTCACCCCCAGGTTTTTTTCCGTTGCCATGATGCTGACAGGCAGAGTACCGGCACTGGAGGTGCTGGTAAATGCCACGATGGCAGGCTCGGTCACGCCCTGGAAAAAGCGTATGGGATTGAGGCGAGCCAGGAATTTGAGTAATCCCCCATAAACCACGAGCGCATGAATGATGCAGCCCACATAGACGATGAGGATGACTTTGGCCAGGGGCGCCAGCAGCTCCAGGCCGTAACTGCCCGCTACCCAGGCAATCAGGGCAAATACTCCATAAGGTGCAAAAGCGATGATGATGGCCGTGAGTCTATAGATGACGTCGGCAGCAGATTCGAAAAACTCCCGCACTGGACGGCCTCGCTCGCCGACCAGAGAGATAGACACCCCGAAGAAGATGGCAAATACAATGATCTGCAGAATGTTTTCATTGACAAAGGACTGAAAGGGGTTGGTCGGTACGAGATCCAGAAGGATATCAATCAACGGCGGCGCCTCACGCACTTCGGTGGCGCCGGCAGCTGCCATGGCCACCCCGCTGCCGGGTTGGAAAGTGACGGCCAAAAGAAGACCAATGATGATGGCGATAGCCGTGGTAAATAAATATAAAACTACGGCTTTAATGCTCAGCCGACCCATGGTTGCAATATTGTCCAGCGAACTGACCCCAGTGACCAGTGAGACAAAAACCAGAGGGACGATCAGCATTTTGATCCCGCGGATGAACAGATCACCGATGGGTTTGATGGCTACGGCATATTCGGGAAAGCCACTCATGTTAAGCGTTATCCCTACCACCAGACCAGCAATCAGGGCAATAAAAATCTGTTTCCATAAAGCCAGGCTACGCCAGCCCTTGAATGGGCCGCTTTTGGGCGTACTGTTAACCATTATGCCTCCTCCGTTGTTTGTTAGTTTACGGAAAATAATTACTTGTTCTTCTTTAGTATGGCAGGGCGCAGAATTTAATAATATTAGGGCTCACCCAGGGGTACCAATAAAAAACCCCCTTGGTCTACACCAAGGGGGTGAAAATGGAGGCGCAAGCCGGAATCGAACCGACCTCCACGGATTTGCAATCCGGTGCATAACCACTCTGCCATTGCGCCCTGTCTAGCTCATCAACAAAGAGGCCGACATGCTAGATGCAAGATTATGGGCTATTTTCACAAAAAAAGCAAATTACATTGATGAGCTAAAAGCCCAGCGTTAGCCCGTCGGGGTTGCGGGGATCGGAATATCCCTCGAGGCGCTGATTGCGCTTTTGGACCGTTTGTGTGCGCCCCATGGCCGGCTTGGTCACTACCTCATGGCCGCGTTGTTCTAGCAACCTGACTGTATCGGGGCTGATGCCTATCTCGATGCGCAACTCATCTGGCAGCCACTGATGGTGAAAGCGTGGCGCAGCAGCACCCTGGGCTGGGTTCATGTCATAGTCCACGGCATTCAGTATGGTTTGCAGCACGGTCGTAATAATGCGAGCACCGCCCGGACTTCCTGTGACCAGCACGGGCTGTCCCTGGTCAAACACCATGGTGGGGGTCATGGAGGACAGGGGGCGCTTGCCCGGCTCTACGGCATTGGCCTTACCGCCTATGAGGCCGTAAGCATTGGCCACGCCGGGCTTGACGGCAAAATCATCCATTTCATTATTAAGGAGAATGCCAGTACCGGGCACAACAATACCAGAGCCAAAATTAGTGTTCAGAGTATAGGTTACTGCAATGGCATTGCCCTGCGCATCAAGCACAGAATAATGGGTTGTTTGGTCGCCCTCATAATCGTGCGGATTGCCCTCACGTATCTGCTCGGCGGCAGAGGCCTGGGCATCAATCTCCTGTGCGAGCGCAGCAGCGTACTCTTTGGAAATGAGTCCCTGAACAGGGATATCAAAAAAATCCGGATCGCCTAAAAACACACTGCGATCGGCATAGGCCCGCTTCATGGCCTCGGCCAGATGGTGAATGCTTAGCGCACTATTATGCCCCCATTCGGTCAGTGGCCAGTGCTCCGCCATATTTAGAATCTGCAAAATATGAACTCTGCCACTGGAAGGAGGAGGCATGGTAACAATTTCCTGGTCCCGGTAAGTGCCCCGTAGGGGAGTGCGCAAGGCTACCGAGTAGTCCTTGAGATCATCCAGGGTAATGGCGCCGGGATAGTCGGCCATTTCCTCGGCGATGGCCAAAGCAATGGGACCCTCATAGAAGGCGTTGCTGCCTTGCTCGGCAATGAGTTGCAGGGAGCGGGCCAAGTCCTTTTGCACCAATAGCTCACCTGCTTGCAAAGGGGCGCCATCACGCCAGAATATCTCCGTGGTGGCCGGCCACTGACCCATTACCTCAGCAGTTCGCTGCAGGGCGCTGGCCAGGGTCGGACTCACGGCGAAGCCCTCCTCGGCCAACTCGATGGCGGGAGCGAGCAGGCGTTGTAAGGGGAGATGCCCCCATTGCTCATGCGCATAAATCAATCCTGCCACCGTGCCCGGGACGCCTACGCCATAGTGGGAGTATAGAGAGCGGCCATCAATAACCTCGCCTTGCTCATCGAGGAATGTGTCTTGGTGAGCGCCCATGGGGGCGGTTTCACGAAAGTCGAGCGCATAAGTTTCGTTATCGTTGGCGTCGTGATAGAGCATGAAGCCGCCGCCGCCCAGGTTGCCGGCATTGGGCAGGGTGACTGCCAAGGTGAAGCCGATGGTCACTGCTGCATCGACCACATTGCCCCCATCCTGCAAGACCGCTAATGCTGCACGGGTCGCATGCTGCTCCTCAGTGGCAATGATAGCTTGCTGGGCGATGACCGGCTGAAAAATACTGTAGCTATCATCATAGGCGGCACTGGCCGCTTGGGCGCTGGGAAGCTGTACGTATTCGGGGGGTTGTTTGGCCCAGGAGCTGCTGGCAATTACTAACAGGCCCAAGCCTAATAATGCGTGCGGTAGTCTCCGCATGGTTGCCTCCATCTGTTGTTCATTTTGGATTTTCCATTTTATGTGAAAACAGAAGCGTAAGGGCAACAGGCATAAAAAAAGCCCCAAATGGGGCAATACTATACTGACAAATAAATTTTGGAGCGGGAAACGAGGCTCGAACTCGCGACCTCAACCTTGGCAAGGTTGCGCTCTACCAACTGAGCTATTCCCGCATAAAGGTAGTATCATAAAGCATGTTTTAGATAAAGTCAAGTGCCAATAAAACTCTATCTGTTTTGTGCCCTCAGATTGCTTATCTCTAAAAGCTTTACCACCTAAGTAGTAAATTATATATGGGTTATTATTTCTTGTCAAAAAAGTAGGCGCATATCGTTGCTTTTTTGTGTTCAGGGCCGATGTTATCGGGAGGGTTGTGCGCAGATTGTTATGCTGGCATGAATTTTGTTTGCAGGATGAGCTTTAGTGTTAATACAGACGAATCAGGATTTGACTGCCCGAACTACCTTGCGCTTATGCGCACAAGCACAGGCTTATGTCGCCTTTGAGGATAGGGCGCAGCTAGGACAGTTATTGCAGCTAATCGGTCAATATCCACAGTGGCAGGTGTTAGCAGGCGGCAGCAATGTGGTTGCGGGACAATATATTTCGGGTCTGACCATTGGCATGTATACCCGCGGTGTACGCTTGCTTGATTCAGACGCAGACGAGTTTCTGGTCGCGGTGGAGGCCGGTGAGAACTGGCATCAGTTTGTTCGTCTGAGCCTGCAACAAGGCTGGTATGGCCTGGAAAATTTGGCTTTGATCCCGGGTACGGTAGGCGCCGCCCCAGTGCAGAATATCGGTGCGTATGGGGTTGAGGTCAGACAATTTATCCGCTGGGTTGAAGCCTGGGATGCACAGACACAGGCAGTGCGCAGGTTAAGTCCGGAACAATGCGCGTTTGCTTATCGGGATAGTGTGTTCAAGCGCTCGGGCCCGGGTCGCTGGATTATTTTGCGGGTTGCGTTTGCTTTTCCGAAAAAATGGCGGGCTGTGTTGAGCTACCCGGATTTACAGCCCTTGGCAGCCACTGGCGCGCCAGTCACAGCGCTGGATATATTTAACCGGGTCTGTGCGGTCAGGCGGCAAAAACTGCCGGATCCAGCGCAGTTGCCCAATGCGGGCAGTTTTTTTAAAAATCCGCTAGTAAGCGCCGGGCAAGCTGAGGCCTTAAAAAAGCAGTGGCCCAAGCTGCGCTATTTTGTGCAGGATGATGGGTCAGTCAAACTTGCAGCGGGCTGGCTGATAGAGCAGGCTGGCTGGAAGGGGAGATGCCTGGGGCCGGTTGGCATGCATAAAGGGCAGGCTTTGGTATTGGTCAACCATGCGGCGGGGCAGGCGGACTACGATGATGTGCAACGCCTGGTCCGCCACATCAGGGCTGATATCAGGCGTTTATTTGCTTTGTCACTTGAGCAGGAGCCTGTGCTCTTGGGTGCGGGCTAGTTCCTAAAGGCCCAGCACGTCGTGCATGGTATAGAGCCCTGACTTCTTGTTTGCCAAAAAGCGTGCTGCACGCAGACTGCCCTGGGCATAGGTGGCTCGGCTACTGGAACGATGGGTGATTTCGATGCGCTCGCCCTGGCCGCAAAAATAAGCCGTATGATCGCCGACAATATCCCCGCCCCGGACGACCGAAAAGCCAATACGTCCGGTCTCGCGGGCCCCGGTGACGCCGTGACGCGCCCAATCTGCAATGTCGTCCAGCTCCTCACCCCAAGCCTGGGCAATCACCTCACCCATCGCCAGGGCGGTACCTGAGGGGGCATCTACCTTGTTCCTGTGGTGAGCCTCGAAAATCTCGGCATCAAAACCTTCCTGCATGAGTTTGGCAGCCACCTCAATCAGTTTCAGGGTGATATTGACTCCAATGCTCATGTTGGGGGCGAAAACAATGCCGATATCCTCGGCCGCACGGGCAATGGTGGCGCGCTCTTCGTTGGAAAAGCCGGTAGTGCCGATCACGCAGCGGGTGCCGTATTGTTGACAGGCCTGTAGATACCGCAAGGTGCCCTGTGGGAGGGTGAAATCTATCAGACAGTCCACCTGCTCAAGCACGCCGAGATCATCAGTCATGAGCACACCCGTGTCCTGGCCCAGAAAGGCCCCGGCATCCGTGCCTATGGCTCCGGATCCTGAGCGGACCAGGGCAGCGGCGAGCTGCATGTCATTGCTTTGCAAGACGGCCTCAATCAGCATTTTACCCATGCGACCGTTGGCTCCGCTAATGGCGATTTTCATGATGAGCTTCTCCTGTATTGTGGTGAGATATCAAATCCTTGAAATTGGTTATACGCCCTATGCGCCCTATGGGGCCGGGGCAGGTGGTGTGTCGACAATGACGGGCGAGGCTGCGGGCTCCTGGGGCTGGCTGGTGGCGCCGGCAGGATCAGGACGATCGGCAGGATCGATAATGGGCTCATCGCCCAGCTCGGTAGCCCGCTGTGTGCCGCTATCTGCCCGCTCAAAGGGCTGGCGGTCTGGCTGTTTGCTGCCCTCCCAGCGAACCAGATGATCGCCATCAAACCAGACAGTAAAGGTTCGTAACTCCTCGTCGCCGTAACCAGGCTTGAGATAATAAGGGTACTCCCAGCGATCACTGAAAAATATATCCTGCAAGGTGGGTGTGCCCAGAACAAAGCGTACCTGCTCACGAGTCATGCCGATCTCCAGCTGGTCAACCTGGGAGGCAGTAATCCAGTTGCCCTGCTGTACGTCAATGCGGTAGGGAAAGCCCCATTTACCCCCACCACAAGCCGTCAATGACATGAGGAGCACAGCCAGGATCAGATAGTTACGTACATGAAGCAGGCCGCGCACAGCCGGAAAAAATAAAGTGTTCATGAAACAGCTCTACTCAGGAGTTGGATGAAACCATTATCATATAGGAATACCCACCTGTCGTCATGGGTGGCAGCCCGAATAATACCCGGCATGGCTGAGCGGACATAAGTATGCGATAATATGAGGGTCGGTAAGCTAGGCGTAGGGTGCGTAAAAGTAATACCAAACATCCGATTGATTTGACTCCTTTTCCAGCATGAGGCTCTTCATGCGGCGTCTTGCCATTACCGCTCATACTTCAAGTTTTAACTACCTTTGGTTACCTCGAAATCCGCCTGTTTGTGCTTGCAAACGGGCAGGGCAACGAGCCTTACCCCCAATTTAATGTTGAGTTCTAAAGAGTCATGAAAGATCAAAACAAGTTGAAGAACATGGGGCTTAAGGCGACCTTTCCTCGCCTGAAAATTCTGGACATTTTTCGCCGCCATGATGATGATGAGGATATGCGTCATCTCAGCGCCGAGGATGTCTACCGGCTTTTGATCACAGAGGAGGTGGACATTGGCCTGGCCACTGTGTATCGGGTTTTGACGCAGTTTGAGCAGGCAGGCATCCTGACGCGCAGTCAGTTTGATGGCGGCAAGGCAGTGTTTGAGCTCAATGATGGTGATCAGCATGATCATTTCATCTGCACGCATTGCGCCCGGGTGGTCGAGTTTTCTGACCCGGAAATAGAAAAAAGGCAGTATCACATCGCTGATAATCTCGGCTTTGAGCTGGAAAGCCATACCCTGGTGCTTTATGGCACCTGCAAGGAATGCCAGGAGGAAAAGGCCTCTAACACCCCGGCCGGCAGACGCTAGCGCCTATCCACTGGCTGGTTGGTCCAGGCCCAGCATTTCACGAGCATGCTTTTTGGTGGTGTGAGTGATGGTTAGCCCGCCCATCATGCGTGCAAGCTCGTCAACACGCTGCGCCGTTTCCAGCTGCTGGATCTTTGAGAGCGTATGCGTCTCGTGTGTATGCTTGCTGACCTGATAGTGGTGGGCGGCACGGGCAGCGACCTGTGCCAGGTGGGTCACACACAGCACCTGGTGTTTTTGTCCCAGTTCGGCCAGTAACCGGCCGACCACCTCGGCGACCGCCCCGCCAATGCCCGTATCCACCTCGTCAAATATCAGTGTAGGTACGCGAGTCGCCTCACTGGCAATGACGGACAGGGCCAATGAGATACGCGCCAATTCACCGCCGGAGGCCACCTTGGCCAGTGGGCCAGGGCGGCTGCCAGCATGGGCTGCCACGAGAAACTCGACCTGCTCACAGCCACCAGCATAGGGCGGGCACTCTTTTAGTCGGACCTCAAAGCGCCCTCCCTCCATGGCCAGTTCCTGCATGGTGGCAGTCACCTGGGTGGTCAAATAGGTGGCGGTTTTTTGTCGCGCTGCACTCAGTTTTTGAGCCTGATCGTAAAAGCTTTGCTTGGCTCGAGCGCAGCGGCTACTCAAAGCCTCAATATCCAGTGTGTTCTGTAGATTTTCGTATTGCTCTTGCAAATCCGTGTGAATTTGTGGTAGCTCCTCGGGCTGGCAATCAAAGCGTCGGGCCAGGTCAAAGGCCTGCGACATGCGCTGCTCCAGGCTGTGCAGGCGGGCCGGATCCATTTCCACGGCACTCAGATAGCTGTTGAGCTCGGAAATGGCTTCGGTGCAAGCAATATGCGCCGTGGTCAGGTTTTGATTGATATTGCTCAGGGCGGGGTCATGTGCCTGCGCCTTTTCTACATGTTGATTGGCTTGATGCAGCAAGCTGCTGGCTGCCGGGTTGCTACTTTCCAATAACTCCAGTGCCTGTGAGAGCTCGTCCATGAGGGTTTGGGCGTGGGCTAACCGATCGTGCTCGGCGGTCATTTGCTCCCACTCGTCTGCTACCAGATCCAGTGCCTGCAACTGCTCTATTTGCCACTCCAGGTGCTCGAGCTGGGTTTGCACCTGCGCCTGCCGCTCTCGGGCCTCGGTCAGCTTTTGTTGCAAGCTTTGCCAATCGCGCCAGGCTGTGCGTGTGGCCTGGGCCAGCGACTGATGTTGTCCCTGCTCATCGAGTAGTTCGGCATGGGTGCTGGTACGCAGCAGGCTCTGGTGAGCGTGCTGACCGTGGATATCGACCAGCAGGGCGCTCAGATTGCGTAGCTGCCCCAAGGTGGTCGGAGTACCGTTAATAAAAGCCCGACTGCGGTTGTTGGCGTCGATGGTACGTCGCAAGATAAGCTCGGCATCAGCACTCATGCCCTGATCATCTAGCCACTGCCTGACAGAGGGTCCAGCAGTAAAAATGGCCGTGATTTCGGTGCGCTCAGCGCCCTCACGGACAAAGCCCTGCTCAGCGCGTGCGCCCAGTGCGAGGGAAAGGGCATCAATGAGGATGGATTTACCAGCACCAGTTTCCCCGGAAAATACGCTAAACCCGGAGTGAAAATGGATATGTGCCTCATCAACAATGACAAAGTTTCGTATGTGCAGTAGTTCTAGCATGATGACTCGTCGTCTTCGTCCGGGATGGGCATGCGGTTCCAGCCCAGTTTTTGTCTAAGGGTAGAGAAAAAGTCATAGCCTGTGGGGTGAATAAAGGTGACTGTGTTTTGAGCCCGGCGTATATCCACCTGATCACCTTGTTGGCAGTCTGACCATGCCTGCATGTCAAAGTTTACACTGGCGCCTTTGGGGCTGCGCCCCAAGGAGGTAATGGTCAACAATAGGCTGCTGTCCTCGGGGACCACTACTGGCCGGTTGGATAGCGTTTGCGGAGCAATGGGCACGAGCAGCAAAGCCCGCAAGCGTGGATCCAGGATGGGGCCATTGGCTGCCAGGGCATAGGCCGTGGAGCCAGTGGGCGTGGCGATAATGAGACCGTCGGCACGCTGGCGGTGCATGAACAGATTATTAAGCTCCACGCGCAGCTCTATCATGCCGCTACGGCCTGCGCGATTGATAACAATATCGTTGAGGGCAAAGCCGCTAAAGAGCACCTGGCCCTTACGGAGCACACGGCCTTCAAGCATGGTACGCTCCTCTGTGACATAATCACCAGCCAGTACGCCCCTGAGGGCATCCTGAGCTTTTTTGATGGGGATATCCGTAATGAAGCCAAGCCGTCCGTGATTGATACCGATCAAGGGGACGTTGTAGTCAGCCAGGGCTCGGGCAGCGCCCAGCATGGTGCCGTCACCACCCATGATAATGGCCAGATCGATTTGCTCACCCATCTCCTCATAGCTGCAGGTGGCAAAGCCGGGTACCGACATACCTTGTGCGGTCTCCTGCTCGATGAGGACCGTACAGCCAGCCCCGACCAGAATGGAAGCGATGGCCTTGAGATGGTTTTCCAGGCCGCTATCCTGATAACGACCGATTAAAGCAACCGTTTTAAAATGCATGAGGCAAAATACCTTATGATCAAAAGAGTTGAGTTGGTAAAATACAAAGTTACTTCAATGTGAGTTTGTGGTGCAATAGGCTTATGTCACTACTATGACCCTGATTGTGGATGAAATGTTGTTAGACGATAGATCAAGCAGACTGCTCAAGGCGCTGATTGAG